>CAYVDZ010000221.1:0-2547 GCA_964450575.1 uncultured Opitutus sp. | reverse complement strand
CCGAGACCGTCCTGCGCCAAGGCGGTTTCGTCGAAGCGGAGGCCCTGTTTAAACGCACCCTCGCCGTCGACCCGCGTCATGTGCCGGCCAAGCTGGGACTCGCCGCAGCTTTCTTCCAACAGGGGAAACACGGGCCGGCCCACGTGATCGTTGAGGACCTCGTCAAAGTCGCCGAGCCCGCACCGCGCGCCTTGTTGCTCCACGCCCGCCTCGCCCTGCACGCCGGCGAGCCGCGCCTGGCCGCCCAGCAATACGTGCGCGCCTGTACCGCCGAACCGACGCTCGCGGACCCGACGCTCGAGCTCCAACTTTCAAACTACTTACCCAAGCGCACGGCCCCCACCGCCACCCCCTTCGCCCCGCCGATTCTCGACGACGCCGCGGCATTTAGTGACATGTCGGATCTTGAGAACCTCGATGAGGCTCAAGCGCGATTTCCCGTTGGCGACCTGCCCAATGATCCGCTCCCCGCACTGCCCGGGCAGCCTATGATCGGGTTTGCCGACGTCGGCGGCATGGAAAAGATCAAGGAAGAGATCCGGATGAAGATCATCCTTCCTCTGCAACAGCCGGATCTGTTCCGTGCCTACGGGAAGAAAGTCGGAGGCGGCATCCTGCTGTACGGCCCCCCTGGATGCGGCAAAACGTATCTCGCCCGCGCCACCGCCGGGGAGGTCAACGCCGCGTTCGTCGCCGTGGAAATCAGCGATGTCCTCGACATGTGGATCGGACAGAGCGAAAGAAACCTCCACACGATTTTCGAGCAAGCGCGGGCGCATCGGCCCTGCGTGTTGTTTTTCGACGAAGTCGACGCGCTCGGGGCCAACCGCACCGACATGCTCAAAAGCGGTGGCCGGCAGATGATCAACCAGTTTCTCTCGGAACTCGACGGCGTGGCCTCCTCCAACGAGGGCGTGCTCATCCTCGCGGCTACTAATGCCCCGTGGCATCTCGATCCCGCGTTCCGGCGTCCCGGGCGGTTTGACCGCATCCTCTTTGTGCCGCCGCCCGATGCCACGGCACGAGCGTCCATCTTACGGCTGCTGCTGAAGGGCAAGCCGGTCGCGGACATCGATTTTGATGCCGTGGCCAGGAAGACCGGGGATTTTTCCGGCGCTGATCTGAAGGCCGTGATCGATCTCGCGGTCGAAGAAAAGCTGCGCGCCGCCATGCGTGCCGGCATGGTGCAGCCGCTGGATGAACGCGACCTGATCCGGGCCGCCAAGCTGCACAAGCCCAGCGTGCGCGATTGGTTCAAAACCGCGCGCAACCATGCGCTCTACGCCAATCAGAGCGGCCTCTACGACGAGATCCTCACCTACTTGAAGATCTCCCCATGACCCGTTCTGCCGCGAACGTGCGTCGCCTTGCCCTTCCACGTTTCGCCACGGCCGCTCTGCCGATGTCGCGATGAGCATCCATCTCGAGCGGGCGCAACTGCTCCTCGCCCAATCGCGTGCCGCTGATGCGGAACAGGAGGCGATGCGCGCCCTCGCCTCCGAACCGACCGATGCCCGCGCGCTCGCGCTCCTGGCGTTGAGCCGGATCGAGCAGGGGAAAAAGAAATCCGCCATGGAGGCCGCGCAGGAGGCGGTCGGCTTGATGCCCGGGGTGTCGTATTATCATTTTGTATACGGGCACGTGCTGCATCGCAACCATCGCGAGGACGACGCGTTTCGAGCGGTGCAGGAGGCCTTGCGGCTGGACCCGGCCGATGCGGACAACTTCGCCCTGCTGGCCTCGATTGAACTCGCGCGGCGCCGCTGGCCGGCCGCCTTGGAGGCGACCGAAACGGCGCTCGCGCTCAACGCCGAACACGTGACGGCCCTCAATCTTCGCTCGATCGCTCTCGTCCGACTCGGCCGTAAATCCGAAGCCATGGCGGCCGTCGACTACGCCCTCGATCGCGCGCCTGAGAATGCGTTTTCCCACGCCAACCAAGGCTGGAATTACCTGCACCGCAATCAACCGCAGCCGGCGCAGGAGCATTTCCGCGAGGCGCTGCGGCTCGATCCCGAACTCGACTATGCCCGCGAAGGCATGCTCGAGGCGTTGCGCGCGCGAAACCCGGTGTATCGCGGAATGCTCGCATATTTTCTTTGGATGGGCCGGCAAAGCGGACGTCTTCAATGGCTGCTGATCCTCGCCGTGTTTTTTGGCACCGGCGTCGTCGGCGCCCTCGCACACGCTCAGCCCGAATTCAACTGGCTCTGGTGGTCGTTCCTGGGCGCGCTTTACGGTTTCGTCTACCTCACGTGGACCGCCCAGCCGATGTTCGACCTGCTGCTGCGATTTGACCGTTTCGGCCGCCATGTGCTCTCGCGCCAGCAACGCGTCACCACGAACTGGTTTGGCGCCACCTTTGCACTCGCGCTCGGCAGCGGCGGACTGTGGCTGGTAACCGGGGGCGAAGAGGCGTTGTTGGCCATGATTGTACTGGCCGCACTCTCGATCTGCGTGGCCACCACGTTTCGCAGTCCCGACGGACGCCCCCGCCTCATGCTCGGCGCCGCCACCGCCGCCCTGGCACTCATCGCGGCTTACGGC
>CAYVDZ010000220.1:4847-7881 GCA_964450575.1 uncultured Opitutus sp. | reverse complement strand
CAACACGAACCGTGCACTCGGCAACAACTCCGGGGCATGGTGTTCGCCATAGTAGTTTTGATACGTCGCCAGATTTGCGATCCGGAAGTCCGCACTCAGATCAATGACGCGCTTACCGCCGGCCACCAGCGCCTTGGCATAGGTCGCCGCGGCACCGTGCGGCAACGCGAGGAAGAACAGATCGATGTCACTCGCCGCCAACGCGTCCGGATCCGAATCGCTAAACGTCAGACCCCGGTCGGCACCCCGCATCGAAGGGATCACCGCCGCCAGCGGCTTGCCGGCTTGGGAGCGCGACGTCACCGCCGCGAGAGTCACCCGCGGATGGCCAAGCAGCAGCTTAACGAGGATTTCGCCCGAATACCCGGATGCGCCAACGATTCCAACCTTCATAGCCGCTCACGTTCGCGCACGGATGCGCCGGAATCCAGTTTGATTTTTCTCTGGCCCGGCAGCACTGCGCGAAAAGTGACACAGACATTCCTGTCTGTCCGGATTGAAGGGCTGTCTTGATTTGGCGGCCTTCTCATAGGCCAAACTCCGAACAGACAGGAATGTCTGTGTCACACGGCGGCATCTTCAACTAGTAACTTAGCGAAAACGAAAGACTCACCACGCCGCGGCCCATCGCGGCCGGGTTTTCGCGGCGTGGAGCGGTGCCTGACTTGAGACTGTGCCCGGTCCCCTTCACATACGCAAAGCCCAAGGTCACGGTGCCATTGCTCGTGACCTGATAAGGCATTGCGACCCCGGCCGACCAGTAATCGCCGCTCTGCTTGGTTGCGGGCGAGGCGCCCTTAACGGCATCACGCCACTCAAAGCTCCCGATCTCCGCTGTAAAATCGAGTTCGCTGCCAATCCGCGTTAACGGGTAGGCATAGAACGCGGACACCTCTGCGGTAAATCCTTCGCGGACGATGTCGTAATACACCTTTGGTGTCAGCCGAAGGCCATCCACCGTATAGGTGAACGCGAGATTCGGTTCAAAGGTTTGCCGACGAAATCCATCAGCCTCTTTCGCCCGCGGAAAATAATACCATGTCCCTCCGACCACGGCCGCGATCCGCGCGGTCAGCGGGCGAGTATAACTGCCATAGAGGTCCAGCTCCGGATCAGAGACGCCAGGTACTTTATTGCTCAACGGAAAACTTCCCCAGAAGCCCGCGTTAAACTCCCCGGAGCGAAAATCCACGGTCGGCTGGAGCGAAGCGCCGCCGTACCGCATTCCCCGATACATGTACTGCGAAACCAGTGTGGGCGTCAGCGTGGTACTCAGGACCGGCGGCGGGGGCGGCAGGGCAACGACGTTCTGCGCCGGCGCAATGCCCGTCAACAGGATGAATTTGGCCCCGAGTAAGGCGCCCAAGAGGATTTTCTTCATGATCAATTTAAATTTTCAGCCCGTCATCCATGAACTAAATCGAGCTTAAACATGCCCCGTCGATTGGTCCATCGCGCGAGTGTAACAGGTCGTGCTTAAGACGCCCATGGGGATTGCGCTCCGCTGGACAATTAAGCGGGGGCGCTAAAGCGCCCGCACAGTAAGCATGTGGGCACGATAAGGAACCGCATCAAATGTCATAAAAATCCGACCTCATTCATGGTTGGCAAGCTTGCTGCTCTATTCAACCAGCAACGGGGTTCATACCCGCCTGCACACTACCAACCCTCATCACTAGCAAATGAACACACGCTTCAAACTCGCGGCCGCCGTCTCGCTCGCGGCCTCGTTGACTGCCTTCGCCGACATCAAGGTGAACGAAACCCTCTCCGTCAGCGGCTACGCTGTTGGTTCTTACCGGATCACGGATACCGATCCGGGCACCTCCACCGACAGGTTCGACATGGACGCCGTCAAAACGCTTTTCAAAGCAGACTACAAGCCGGTCACCGGAGTTGTAAGCCTGTTCTACCAGCCCGGCGCTCCCAGCGATGTCACCGTGCTCGATGCGTTTGCCACGGTCGACGTCGGCGGCGGTTCCACCCTGACCGCGGGCAAATTCCTCAGCTATATGGGTTATGAGGCGTTCGACATTCCGAACATGACCCAAATCTCCTATGCCAACGGCGACTTCCTCGCCCCGATCCCTGGTTATCATACCGGTGTGAAATGGGACTACTCCGCTGACGGCACCGGCTTCGGCCTCGCCCTGTTGGATTCGGTGTATTCAGGCCCCAACTACTTGAAGGGAGACGGCGAACTGCGCCGTAACGCCGGCTTCGAAGGCTACTTTGTCTATACGGCCATCCCGGACGTCACCGTCTGGACGGGATTTGCCTATGAGACCAAGGGCAATGTCATCAACAAGAATCAGGAAGTCTTTGTCGGTAACATCTGGCTCGGCTATAATCTCACCAAGGAATCCACCCTCGGTCTCGAGTACGTCCACAAGGACGGCGGCCTCGGCAATTCCGGCTACAACTGGCTGGCATTCTACAGCTATAGCTTCAGCAACACCGTCTCGAGTGCCTTCCGGATCAGCGGCGAGAAAATGAAAGACGGCGGCCCCGGCTTCACCAAGTTCACCGTCTCACCGTCCTATAAAGTGAACGATAACTTCCTGGTTCGCGCCGAACTGTCCTACTACGACTACAAGGACTACACCGCGGATAGCGCGACGTTCTTCGCCATTCAGTCCATCTTCAAATTCTAAGATCGCGTCTCGCGATCGTTCCCGCGGGCGGCGCATCCGTGCGACCGCCCGCGTTTCTGACGGGCGCTGCAAGCGCCCGCGTTCCCCCCTCCTCCTTTTTCGACCCTTTCGTGGGTTAGCTGGCCACTGCCGTGTCCAAATAATCCGCCGCCTCCCGCACCTCCCGAAGCTATGAAACAGAAACTCACCTCCCTCCTCAGCGTCGGCGCACTGGCGCTCGGCGCTTCGCTTGCCCCCGCGAGCGCCGCCGAAGCCGTTAAGGTCGGCGTCCTTCACTCCCTCTCCGGCACGATGGCCATCAGCGAAACATCGCTGCGCGATGTGCTCATTTTTGCCTTTGACGAGATCAACGCCAAGGGCGGCGTCCTCGGCAAAAAGAT
>CAYVDZ010000220.1:0-4837 GCA_964450575.1 uncultured Opitutus sp. | reverse complement strand
GTGGTTGACGGCGCTTCCGACTGGCCGCTGTTCGCCGAAAAAGCGAAACAGCTGCTCGAGCAGGACAAGGTTGCCGTGACCTTCGGTTGCTGGACCTCCGTTTCCCGCAAGTCAGTTCTTCCCGTTTATGAAAAGAACAACGGCCTTCTTTTCTACCCGGTCCAATATGAAGGCGAAGAAGAGTCCAAGAATGTCGCCTACACCGCCGAAGCCGTAAACCAGCAGGCAACGCCCGCCGTCGACTATCTGCTCCAGCAGGGCTACAAGAAGTTCTACCTGCTCGGTTCCGATTACGTCTATCCCCAGACCACCAACCTCGTGTTGCTCGAGTACCTCCTGAGCAAGGGCGTTCCCATCGAGAATATTGGCGGCGGTTTCCGTAAAGACGGATCCGGCAAGATCATCTCGGCCGGCAAATACACGCCTTTCGGGCACACCGACTACCAGCAGATCGTTTCCGAAATCAAGCAGTTCGCCGCCGGCGGCGGTGCCGCGGTCATCAGCACGTTGAACGGTGACACCAATGTCCCTTTCTTCAAAGAATACGCCGCTTCAGGTCTCAGCGCCGAGGTCTGCCCCGTCGTTTCGTTCTCGATCTCCGAAGACGAATTCCGCGGTCTGCCCGCCGCCCAGCTCGTCGGCCAGCTCGGCTGCTGGACCTACTTCCAATCGATCAACTCTCCCGCCAACAAAAAGTTCGTGGCTGATTTCCAAGCTTGGCTGAAGAAGAGTAACGTCCCCGGCATCGTGAAGGAAAACCGCGTGACCTGCTCACCCATGGTCCTCAGCTACGTCGGCGTTTATCTCTGGAAAGCCGCGGTCGAAAAGGCCGGCAGCTTCGATGTCGATAAGGTCCGTGCCGCCTGGCAGTCCGGCATCTCGTTCAACGGCCCGGGTGGCAAGGTCACCACCCAGAAGAACATGCACTTGACCAAGAATGTGTTCATCGGCGAGACGAAGGCCGACGGTCAGTTCAAGATCCTGAAGTCGTTCGACAACGTCTATGGCGAACCCTGGCTGAAGGGTAAGTTCCAAGCCGCCGGTTCGACCGCCAAGAGCGAATAATCGAGCGCGTCACCACCCGCGAGCGAACAGCACCTGCGATCAAACGATGACCCAAGTGTGTCCGCTCCGGACCTAAGCACGCACAAAAGTTTCAACAAGACCCACAAAGGCGGGCCGGATCACGGCCCGCCTTTTTCGTTGGCAGGAATCCTGCAATGAATGACGCACCCGTGGAACGCCTCACACGCATATTTTCATTCATACTTGTGAGCTGGCTCGCGCCGCTCACGTTTGCCGCCGCTCCCGCTTCACCGCGCCTCGCGATTGTTGAAGCCATTCTCGCCAACGAAGATACCGGGAAGCGCGACAAGCTCGAAGCGCTCGCAGGCTATGGCGACGACGTAATTATTGGTCTACTGACGGCGTGGCGGACGGACGCACTTTTTATCTACGAAGCGCCAGACGGCAAAAAGATCCCGGTGCAGCTCATCGGCGCCAAAGATGACAATGGCGCCCAAGATGCGACGCGCATCAGCGACGGCGCCCCCTTGACCGACGCGAGCGGGAACGCGCTGCGTTTGGCTGGCAGCGACTTGGTGGCCGTCGAACACAATGCGATGCTCCGCCGCGCGATGAAGAGCGTGCTCGATTTGGTCGAGCTCGCCTCGCCGGACCAGGAGAAACGCCGAAAAGCGATTCAAGCGATCGGGTTCGCCCAAGCGGCCGACAAACTCCCCACGCTCGAGGCCCGACTTAAAATCGAGCAGGACAAGAACGTCATCCTCGCTTTGCGCGAAGCGATCGCACTCACCCGGCTGATCGATCCGAACGACGCGGTGAAGCTCGCGGCGTTGGAAGAGCTGCGAGACATGCACACGCTCGCGAGTTATGATTTGGTTCAGGCCTCGCTCAAAGCCGCCGACACCGCGGGCAATAAACCCGTGGCCACCGCCGCGCGTTCCACGTTGGCTGCGATTGATCATCATCGTTCGTTTGTGGATTTCTTCGGCACGCTCTTCCGCAGCGCGAGCCTCGGCAGCATTCTGCTCGTCGTTGCCCTCGGCCTCGCGATCACGTTTGGCTTGATGGGCGTCATCAACATGGCGCACGGCGAGATGATCGCAGTCGGCGCCTACACCACCTATCTCACCCAAGCCGTTTTTGGCGCCGGCATCACCCTCCCCTGCTTCGGCCTCAGCCTCAGTATTCCCGGCATGAACCTCAGCGGGTGGGGCTTCCAGGCATACTTCATCGCCGCGATTCCGCTCAGCTTCTGCTCCGCCGCCCTCGTCGGCATCGCCCTCGAACGCGGCATCATTCAGTTTCTCTATCGCCGGCCGCTCGAGAGCTTGCTCGCCACCTGGGGCGTTTCGCTCGTTCTGCAGCAAATCTTTCGCCTCACGTTCGGCGCCAATAACGTCCAGGTCTCCAGCCCCAGCTATCTCAGTGGCAACTGGACGGTCAGCGATATCATCTTCGGCTGGAATCGGGTTTTCGTCATCGGCTTTGCCATCCTGATTGTCTTCGGCGTCTGGCTGGTTCTCACCAAAACCTCCCTCGGACTGCTCATCCGCGCCGTAATGCAAAACCGCCAGATGGCGTCGTGCATGGGCGTCCGCACCGAACGCGTCAACATGCTGACCTTCGGTCTCGGCAGCGGTCTCGCCGGACTCGCCGGCGCGTTCCTCAGCCAGATCGGAAACGTCGGTCCCTCGCTCGGCCAGAGTTACATCGTCGACTCGTTCATGACCGTCGTCGTCGGCGGAGTCGGCAATCTCTTCGGCACCGTGATCAGCGCGTTCAGCATCGGCGGTCTCGACCAGATTTTTCAACAATACCTCCCCACCTGGGCGCCCGGACTGAAGGGCGTGCCGGTCATCGGCGGCTTCCTGCAAAACCTCGCGCAAGACTCCTCCGTCTTTGGCAAGATCCTCGTGCTCGCCCTCATCGTGCTGTTTCTGCAATGGCGCCCCGCCGGTCTCTTCGTCGCCCGTAGCCGCAGCCTCGATTAAGCCATGGACGCTCTGCCCTCACGTTTTTCTTCGCCCGCGTTCGCGCCCCCCCGCAACGGACCGGAGGCTCTCCGCTCATGAGCCTGCTCGCCCCCCGCACGCTTTCGCCCGTTCGGCGCCGCCTCGAATTTATCGCCGTCGCTGTCATTGCCGTATTCTTAATCCTGATACTGCCACTCCTCAACGGCCTCGGGGTCATCAGCAATTTTCACCTCAACCTCTGGGGCAAGTATCTGTGTTACGCCCTGCTCGCGATCTCGGTCGACCTGCTCTGGGGCTACACCGGCCTGCTCTCACTGGGCCAGGCATTGTTCTTCGCCCTCGGGGGTTACATGCACGGTATGTACCTGATGCGGATGATCGGCGATCTCGGTCAGCATAAAAAACCCATTCCCGATTTTCTCGTGTTTCTTGGCTGGACCGAGTTGCCGGCGTTTTGGGTACCTTTCTCCAGTTTCCCTTTCGCCTTTGCGATGGTGCTGCTCATACCCGGACTGATCGCCTATGTCTTCGGCTTCCTCGCGTTTCGTTCCCGGATCAAGGGCGTATACTTTTCGATCCTGACCCAGGCTCTGACTTACGGCGCGTCGTTGATGTTCTTCCGCAACAATCTGCTCCTCGGCGGCAACAACGGTTTCACTGACTTCAAGTTCATTCTCGGTTACGATCTCCTCTCGCCGATCACCCAACGCGGCCTCTTCGTCGTCACCGCGATCGTGCTGATCGCCGTGTACGTGGGCTGCCGCTGGCTCAGCCGCACGAAATTCGGCTTGGTCCAACAAGCCATCCGCGACGGCGAGAATCGCGTGCTCTTCAGCGGCTACGCCACCGCCCACTATAAACTCTTCGTCTTCGTCCTCGCCGCCGTGATCGCATCCATCGGTGGCGCGCTTTACGTACCTCAAGTCGGTATCATCAACCCGAGTGAGATGACGACTGAGAAGTCCCTCGAAGCCGTCGTGTGGGTCGCCGTCGGTGGCCGCGGTACGCTCATCGGTCCAATCGTCGGCGCCATCAGCATCAACGCACTGAAAAGCTACGCGACGCGCGCGTTCCCCGATCTCTGGCTCATCATTCTCGGCGGACTCTTCGTGTTCATGGTCCTCTTCCTCCCCGGCGGAATCGTCAGCATTCCCAGTCGCTTGAAGGCGCTCTGGCAAAAATATCGGGCGACGCCGCCTCCGCCTCCGTCCGCGGCGGTGACGCTCATGTCAGCGTCATCGACGCACGAAACCGCCACCGTGAAATCCTGATCGCCGCGGCTCCCGCCTTTCCCGTTTTCCTCCTTCCACCGCGTCCTGGCTTCCGCGTCCATGTCCCATCCCATCATCGCAGTCGAAGACGTTTCGAAAACCTACGACGGCTTCAAGGCGATCTCGAACCTCACGTTTTATCTGAACGAAGGAGAACTGCGCACGGTGATCGGACCCAACGGCGCGGGCAAATCGACGTTCTTCGACCTGATTTCCGGGCGCGCCAAGCCCGACAAAGGCAAGATCGACTTCGGGGTCAAAACCGCCGCCAGTCACGACCTCACGCTGCTCAATGAATACGCGATCAACCGTCTCGGCATCGGTCGTAAATTCCAGACGCCAAGCGTGTATTCCGAACACAGCGTCTGGGATAATCTCGTGCTCTCCATCAAAGGTCCACGCGGGGTTTTTGCCTCCCTGTTTCGCACCCTCTCCTCCACCGAGCGCGATCAATTGGACGACATTCTGAAACTCATCCGGCTCGATGCGAAACGCACTTGGAAGGCCGGCCTGCTCGCCCACGGCGAAAAACAGTGGCTCGAGATCGGCATGCTCCTCGCCCAAGAC
>CAYVDZ010000219.1:0-7884 GCA_964450575.1 uncultured Opitutus sp. | reverse complement strand
CGGCTTCGATTTTGGAGAAGTCGAGAATATCGTTGATGAGTGCAATCAGGTTCTGGCCGGAAGAACGGATGATTTCGACGTAGTTGCGCTGCTCAGTGGCGAGTTCGCCGTCGGCCAGGAGCTCGGTGAACCCGATGACGGCGTTCATGGGCGTGCGGATCTCGTGGCTCATCATGGCGAGGAATTCGCTCTTCGCCTTGCTGGCGGATTCGGCCGCCTGTTGCGATGCCAGCAAGGCCGCTTCATGGACCTTCCGGGTCGTGATATCCGTGTTGATGGCCATGAAGCGCTCCAGGACTCCGGCGCGGTTGAAGAACGGCACAACGGTGGAAGCTACCCAGTAGATTTCGCCCTCCCTGGAACGATTGCAGAGCTCGCCATGCCAGATCTCGCCGGCGCGAATGGTCCGCCAATATTCCTGCCAGAATGCAGGCGGGTGTTGGCCGGAGCTGATGATTCGATGCGTGTTCCCGATCAGCTGTTCCTCCCTATAGCCACTGAGTGTGCAAAACTTTGCATTCACATACTGAATACGGCCCGCTATATCGGTGACCGAGACGATGGCGTGCTGACCAACGGCATCCCGCTGCCGCTCCACTTCGTGCAAGGCGGCTTCCGAAGCTTGTTGGGCGGCGATGATCAGGCGCTGGCTTTTCCGGCGCTCACTAATGTCCACCGCCATTCCCAGAAAACCGACCAGCTCGCCCTGGCCGTCGCGGATGGCGGTGATGGTCAACTCCACCGGAACCTCGGATCCGTCCTTCCGCAGATACGTCCACTCGTGCTGGTTGGAGAGATTGTGACGAGTCCTGACCGCGAGAACATCGAAGCCGGGCTGCACCCAGCAGCCGAGTTCCACGCTGAACTCGGCGGCCTGGGCCGCAACTTCGGCGGGATCGTGAAAGGAGCTCAGCTGTTTCAGGCCCACGATTTCGTTTTCGCCATAACCCAGCATCCGCTCGGCGGCCGGGTTGAAGGTTCGGATCACGCCGTCCAACGTGGTGGAGATGATGGCGGCGCTGGCGGATTCGAGAATCGCGAGTTGAAAGCCGGCAACCTCGCGCAAGGTGCGATCGGATCGCTCGCGGCGATTGATTTCTTCGCGCAGTTCCTGGGTTCGCTCCCGGGTGAGCTGATCGGCCCGCTGGCGGAAATTCTGCAGGCTGCGCACCAAGGCCGCCAGGAAAAGCGAGCTGAAGGCGACGCTCATGGACGTCCATACACTGGTTGCAATGCTGGTGTGCCGGAACTTCGGGCCGAGATTCCATCCCAATGCGAACGACTGCCCAGCGAGGCGCAGGGAACGGACGCGTTTAAACTTCGGCAGTTTGGGTCCGACCTCCCCGGATGAATACAGCAGATGGTCGGCAATGAGCGGGCCGTCTTCAAAGAACCAGAGTTTGATGATTCCACTGCGCCGCCCCAACACGCCTTGGAGGAAATTGTGCGTCAGGAACGGTGCGTACACCCAAGCTTGGAGCGCGGCCCGGCGTTCGGTCACGGTGTTGAGCGAAGCGTCTTGCCGGTAAACGGGCAGAAAAAGGAGGAAACCCGGTCGTTTTTCTCCATCCTGAACGAGCGTGATGCGGCTGGTCATCTGGGGCTCGCCCGTGTCACGTGCGATTTCCGCCGCCATCCGTTGCGCGGCTTCACTGCCGACGTCGAGACCGATTGCGGGTGAGTTCGCGGCGGTCGGGGCAATATAGGTGATGACAAATTCATCCTGCCCGCCCGCCGGCGATGTGCCGGGAACGGCATGAATCGCGAAATCGGGCACCCCGTCGGCCCGGACCCGCGTGAGGAACGCCTCTCTTGCTTCAGGCTGCACCGGAAAGATCACCCCGAGACCATTGATGCCCGGGTAGCGTTGATCGATGTTGAGGGTTTCGACGTACGTGTTCCATTCGTGGCGACGAAGGTCTGGGATCGATAAGATCAGGCTCGCCCCGCTGTGGAGCGCATCGATGTAAATGGCGAGGCGAGTGGCAATGTCCGTTGCCGCGTTGGAGGTCAGGGCTTGAAAGGCTGACTCATCGCCGCGGGCTTGATTTTGCCGCAGGTTCGTGAAGATCGCGGCGCTCAGGAGCCACCCCAAGAGCAGGACCCAGGACGGAAGCATGCTCCCTTGGGAGCGAACGTCGGCAGAATCTGCGCCATCACGGCGACGGAGCCAAGGAAGATCTGCATTACCAGCAGATCGTTGTTGAGATCGCCCGTCGCAAAGGGACCGTGTCCCGCCGCGGTTCCGATGATGGAGGCGGCCGCGATCAGGCAGGCCACCACGTTTGTCATGGGGGCATCGATCCAGCGCGAGGTGAGAAGCAGAACGGGGAAAAAAGCGAAGATTAGCCCGTTCATCTTTGGCAGGGAGAACGCCGCTCCGGCGATCGCTCCGGTCATGAGAAGCAGCAGGAGGCTGCGCGTGACTTCGCGTCGTCCGGCACTTCGGATCCAGCTCAGCAAGGCGGGTCCAGCCAGGAGTAACGGGAGCATGAACAACGCGCCCAAGGCGTCGCCCACCCACCAGGTGACCCAAGAGTTCAGGATCCTCTCCGCGGGAATGATGCCGCCCGCATGCAGTGAGAAGGTGCCGATACTCGCCGCGGTTACGGGTGCACCCAAGGCAACGACCACGCAGGAGACCAGCGTGCGATAATCACCGAGCTCAGTCTCCCGATGACGGCGGATGCTGCGCCACCAGAAGGCCGCGAGGAGCGCTTCGGCGACATTCCCGGCAGCCATTCCAATCGTCACGGAGAGTGGTAGCCCGGAATAAAGGTTTACCAGCACTTGGGCCGCGCCCACTGCCGGCCACATTCCATAGCCCCGCGTGATCAGAAGCCAGAAGGCGAGCCCGGTGGCTGGCCAAACGGGGGATACATTGCCGTCCAAACTGGCCAGCAGGACGCACAGTCGACCGAGGGCAAACAATGCGATCGTTCCGCCGCAAAGGCTCTTCCAGTCGGAAACCCTGAGTTTGAACGCGATCATCACATGGATCGCAACCGGTTCAGCTCCGCTTCACTGAACCGCACGGTGGAAAGCGGAGTGGAGCGCGGCTGGGTGCTAATCATAAAAAATGACGCGCGGGAGGAGCCCGCGGCTTTGAATACCAATCGGTTCAGCCCCAGATGGATTAAGGGTATTTACCGAGGGTAGGGGATTACCCTAGAGTGCGGAGCCCGACCAATTTTGGCGCGTCCACTTGGGCCGCCAGTCGGGAACCACCTCGCTAGTTCCGGCCTTCACTCCCGGGTTTCGTCGCTGCGAGGCACCGGGAGAGCAGGCGCTCAAGTGCGTCGAAATCGAACGGTTTCGCGAGGCCTTCTTTGAAGCCGTGCGCCGTCGGATTTCGCAGCACTTCATCGCTGGAGTAGCCGGTCATCGCCACGCCGATCGCAGTCGGATCCAACTCGCGCAGGGCCTGCATCGTTTCCTTTCCACCCATTCCTCCGCGCACGGTAAGATCCAAGATCACGAAATCAAAACGGTTTCCGGCCGCCTTCGCCTTGCGGTAGAGTTCCACGGCGCTTTTGCCTTCTGGAGCGACGACGACGTCGCAGCCCAGAGACTTCAGTGCCATTCGAAGGCTTTGTCGGAGGGCTTCCTCATCGTCCATGACAAGAACGCGGCCTGTATATGAGCTGCCGAGGGGCGTCAAATGCGGAGCGGGCAGCGTGGCTTGGCGGTCTGCCGGCAGGTAGATTGCAAACGTTGCCCCGGATCCGGGAGCCGAATCCACCGTGATCGTGCCGCCTTGGCGATGCACCACGGAATGCGAAATTGTCAGCCCAAGACCCATGCCTTTTTGCTCGCCGCGCTGTTTGGTCGAGAAGTAGGGATCGAAGATCTTCGCCTGGATCTCGGGCATCATTCCGGACCCATGATCCCGGATGGTGACGCGCACATAATCACCTGGCTTCAGTCCGGGCGCGTTGCCCGGTTTTAACGCCTGGTTGTCGACTCCGACGGTCACAGTGCCGCCGTCCGGCATCGCTTCGCGGGCGTTTAATATCAGGTTGCGAACAGCCCGTTCGACCGGTCCCGCGTCGATCAACGCGAGCCATAATTCCGCTGCAACGGTGATCTCCGCCACCACGTTGGCACCACTCAACGCCAGGGGCACGGAACGTTTGATGAGCTCCCCCAAATGAGTCGCCTGGCGGGCCGATGCTCCTCCGCCGGAAAACGTGATCAGCTGCTGGGTCAACGTCGTGGCCGCCATGGCCGCTTGCTTGGCCGCCGAAGTATGCGCCGCCACGGCTGAATCATCATACCGGATACGGCGCAGGAGATCGAGATTGAGGACGATGGTGGAGAGCAGGTTGTTGAAATCGTGCGCGATTCCGCCGGCGAGGATGCCGGTCGATTCGAGTTTACTGAGGACCAGGCGGTCCGATTCCGCCTGCTTTCGCGAAGTCAGGTCGCGCATGGCGACGATTTGTGCGGGTTGGCCTTTGAACCGGCAGGGGCGCCCCGAACTCTCCATCGGAAAGAGCGCCCCGTCTTTTCGCAGACCCACCGTTTCGAATGAAATCGGGCCGGGCGTGCTGATCGCCTCCGTGACGTGTTTCCGTTCTTTTGGGGCGATCAGATCGACCAGGCGTATGCCCGGTAATTCCTCTACAGAGTAGCCGACCATGGCCGCAAACGAGGCGTTGGTCTCGAGCACAAAGCCATCGCGATGGATGACACTGCCGTGAAAGGCTGAATCGATGAGTCCGCGATACCGTTCTTCACTATCCCGTAAGGCATCCGCGTGCCGGGATACCTTGCGCAACATGTGTCGTTGCTACCAGAAGATTGCCACTACGATAAGGGCGCCGAAACCGATTTTGGCGGCGTGCGGGCGAAGATCGGCGAGTCGAATTGGGCGTGGCTCAATCGAGCCGATCCACTTGGTATAGAGGTGGTCGAAAGTCCCGTCGTCACGTACGGTGGCGAGCGCTTCATTGATCTGGGCCAGCCGGGAGCTGTCGCCTTTGTGGACCGCGAAATGAAACTTATAGACGATGTCGTCGATGAAGTCCCGGCGCAGGCCGTGATCGTTGACGATATATTTTCGATCCATGGCGTAGACGAGCAAGGTGGCATCGATCTCTCCGCGCATCGTGGCATCGATGGCCTCTTGTTGATTGGTGTAGGGTCGCAAGGTCCCGCCCCACGCATGGTTTTTTCGGGCGTAGGTCGCACTGATCGTGCCCTCCAAGACGGCAATGGTTTTTCCGGCAAAATCGGCCGATCGCCGAATTCGCGGCTGATCCCGTCTCATATAAACGACTCCGCGAACAAAGGCGTGGCTGATGGAGAAATCCATCGTTTCGCGGCGTGCATCCGTCGGCACCACATTGGCCAGCGCGTCCAACTTGAACGGCCGGCCACCTGAGCGCTGCCGCAAACATGAACCTTCTTTTCACAGGACTTGGCTCAAAGCAGCACCCACAAGGCAAATACGACTACGGCGACGGGCACGGGAAAGCATGGGGGAGGGCGGTTTAACGTCTCATCGGACGGGTTGTCCATGTCACTGCCAGATCGGCGTCAATTCGGGAGAGATGAAGCGCATATTTTATTCTCATTTTATCTTTACGGACCTGAAAAGTGCGTGGTGACGGCCCTGGTTTTCAAGGCGCGATCGATCTGGCCGCCCGAAAAACTACGGGCGAATTTGCCGCGCATCGTCAAGGGGCGGGACCGGCGGGCCCGACTGCCTCACGCTCGATTCCTGGATCAGACGTGAAGCCAGGCGCGCGCCTCAAACCAAGGTTGTCGGCTCCGCGGCCTGACTTGGTGGGTTGCGATGTCCAGGTACGGCGCGGATCTCCACGTAGACTTCCATGCCCCCGAGGTTGACAACAGCGTCGACCCCCGCACCGACATCGGCGAGTTTGCACTCTGCGGCAGAGTCACGAGTGGGTCCGGTTTTGCAGGCGAAATCCCACTGGGTAAATCCCTCCGGAAGCGTCTTACGCCGCTCGCGTTTTACGTATTTCCGGATGTCGCTTTTCACGGATTCGACCACGCGTTGATCCGCTTTGCCGGGGGCCGTGAGAGGGAAAATCTTCTTCATCCCCGCGATTATCGTAAGGGTTGGCCACGCGGGTCAGCCTTTTCCTCAGAATTCGTAAATGCAAAAAAGGCCCCCAACCGACCGCGCACCGAGGATGCGTGCCCGCTGCAAATGCCGATGTAGGTTAGGGGGCTTGCGCCTCCGGCCGGGTTGAGTTGAATTTTCGCATTGGAATGCACTCGCTTCTGACTTACCCTATCTCCCTGCGCCTCATCCCCGAACGCATCGTTTTTTCCAGATAACTGACGACCCAGCGTAGTCGACCTCCGACCGGTTTTTTTTCGCTTTCCCCATACCTACCGCTTCCCGTCACGTACCTGTCACGCGTCGCAATTTCATCCAGCTTGCCGGTGCCGCCAGCGCGGGCGTGCTTGGCTTTCCGGCAATCTTGCGGGGACAATCCTCGCCGCGGTCGCTTCGGATCGCAGTCATCGGCGTGGGCGGGCGCGGGGGCTCTAATTTGGCGGGCGTTAAGGACGAGACGATCGTGGCACTGTGCGACGTGCACACGACGAATCTGCAGACGGCCGCGGCGAAGTTTCCCGGGGCGAAACTATTTCGCGACTTCCGCGAGATGTACGCCACTCTGAAGGACTCCGAGTTTGACGCCGTGGTCGTGTCGGTGCCCGAGCACACGCACGCGTTTGCGACGTTACCGGCGCTCCTGCGCAAGAAACATGTTTATTGCGAGAAACCGCTCACGCGGGACGTCTATGAAGCCCGGGTGATCACCGAAGCTGCGCGGAAAGCCGGCGTCGCCACCCAGATGGGCACGCAAATTCACGCGGGCGCGAATTACCGTCGGGTGGTTGAACTCATTCAAGGGGGCGCGATCGGTCCGGTGCGTGAAGCCCATGTCTGGGTCAATCGCACCTGGGGCTGGCAATCGCCGGAAGACGCGAAGATTTATGATCGCGTCAGCACGCAGGAAAGGCCGAAAGGAGCAGATCCTGTCCCGCCCGAGTTGGATTGGGATCTTTGGATCGGGCCCGCGCCGTTCCGGCCCTTCAATAGTGTCTATATTCCCGGCAACAAATGGTATCGCTGGTGGGATTTCGGCAACGGGACCATGAGCGATCTCGGGTCCCACTATAATGATCTGCCGTTTTGGGCGCTCCAGCTCGATGCGCCGCTGACGGTCGAGGCGAGCGGTCCGCCGCCGCATCCGGAAATTGCCCCCGCCACCATGAGCGCCACGTATCACTACGGAGCGAGAGGCAGCCGGCCGCCGGTAAAGCTGGTGTGGTATCAAGGCCAGATGAAGCCGCCGGCGTGGACGCAAAAGCTCATTCCGCAATGGCCGGATGGTCATCTGTTCATCGGCGACAAAGGCATGTTGCTGTCCAACTACAGCAAACATGTTCTCCTGCCCGAAGGTGAATTCGCCAACTTTACGCCGCCGCCAAAGAGTATTCCCGACTCGCTGGGGCATCATCAGGAGTGGATCCACGCCTGCAAAACCGGCGCGCCGACGACCTGCGGATTTGATTATAGCGGCCCGTTGACCGAGGCGAATCATCTGGGCAATGTCGCCTACCGCGCCGGCCGAAAAATCGAGTGGAACGCAAAGACGATGCGGATTAAAAATGCGCCCGAAGCGGAACGCTTTCTCCGCCGCTCGTATCGGGATGGCTGGACGCTGACCTGAACGGGCCCGGCCAAACCTGAACGGGCGCGCGCTAACCTCGTCCCTGCCTCCGGCTGCGATCGAGCACCCCCGAGGCTGAGCGAGATGATATCGCTCGATCGCTTAGCGCGCGGGAGCGAAGTCGTTCTCAAGCACGACGCGATACCGTGCCTTGCCGGCGCGGACG
>CAYVDZ010000218.1:5847-7892 GCA_964450575.1 uncultured Opitutus sp. | reverse complement strand
ACTGCTGGAATTGGCCGGGCTCGTGATGATGCTCGGCGCGGTCAACCGCGACCGCGTCGGCTTCGTGCATGCGTCTCCGAGTGGCAACGTGATCCGCGAACCCGTTCGCGGTCGCGGCCAGATCATGCACGCCGCCGCTTCCTTGCTCGCTCAACCCGCCCCGCTGCCGACCGCCGGTCCCGTCGAAATGCCGTGGCGGTTTCTCGCCCGCGCCGCACCTAAACACAGCGTGCTGATCTGGCTCGGTGACTTTCCTCCCGCGACCCGCGACCCACAGGGCTCAGCGCAGCCTGAAGGATGGGCGGTGCTGCAGCGGCGCTATCAAACCATGGGTTTCCGCGTCGATGATCCGTGGGAACGCATGCTCCCGTCCGGCGAGTCCTTTGCAGCGTATGATCCCGTCGCCGGCCGGTTGGTCACCCTCGAGGGCAGCGCCGCCGAACGGGCGGCCCATGCCGAGTGGGTGGAGGAACGCGAAAGCGCGTGGCAGGCGTTGTTCCCCGATCCGATGAGTCGCCTCGTCGTCGGCACGGACCAGAACCGGCTGGATGCGCTGGTGCGTTTCTTCCACGCACGGATGAAAATGGGCAGAAGATGAGTAACACTGCCCGCCGACCACTCGTCCGCTGATCCCATGCCTCGTTTCGATTTCCACGATCCCCTCTGGCTGCTGGCCCTCCTCGCCTTGCCGCTCGTCGCGTGGTTGCGGGGCCGCCGACGCGTGCCCGTCTTGCTGGTCCCGTTTGCCGCTGCGTGGCATCGGCCGTCGTTGACCGCCCCATCTCACTTTCCCGTGGTGCTGGCGTTTGCGGGACTCGCCGCACTGATCGTCGCGCTCGCCCGGCCACAGCGCGTCGAAGACAAACGCGAAGTCCGCTCCGAGGGTTACGACATCATGCTTGCGATCGATCTCTCGACGTCGATGCGCGCGGAGGATTTCGAACGCGGCGGCGAACGCATCAATCGCCTTCAAGCGATCAAACCGGTCATCCAGGCGTTCATCGAACGCCGCCCGAACGACCGGATCGGCATCGTTCTTTTTTCCGGCCGCGCCTACACCATGGCACCACTCACCTTCGATCATAACTGGCTCGCCCGCCAACTCGAACGGGTGAAGATCGGCATGATCGAGGATGGCACCGCGATCGGGGACGGACTTGGAGTCGCCCTGACGCGACTCGAACAAGCCAAACGTGAAGCGGGCGGCAAACGGATTGGCGCCTTTGTCGTTTTGATGACAGATGGAGCCAACAATCGCGGCGCGCTAACGCCCCAACAAGCAACCGAACTGGCGCGATCGCGCGGTATTCCGGTTTATACCGTGGGTTCGGGCAAAGACGGTTACGTGCCGGTCCCGATTTTCGACGATACCGGCCGCCGCGTCGCGACGCGCCGGATGCTGTCGGACTTGGATGAAGGTGCGCTGCGCGAGATCGCCGATGCGACAGGCGGAAAGTTTTTTCGTGTTTCCGATTTGAATACCATCGAGAGCGCGTTTCGGTCGATCGATCGCGCGCAGAAAATCGAATTCCGCGCCAAGAGTTACCTCGTCGCCACGGAGCTCTTCAGCTGGTTCGCGATTCCAGGGCTCGCCGCTTTGTTCGCCGCCGCCGCACTGTCCCGGCCGTTTGGATCGAAACAGATTTCCAAAACGTCCTCCCCGATGAGAGAACCAACGGGCGCGGGCGCGCCTGCCAAATCATGAGCTTTGCCTGGCCCGCCGTCCTCTTTCTGCTGATCGTACCCGCGGCCTTGCTCGCGTGGGATCTGACCCATCGGCGCCGGACCGCCGCGGCAGCCCGCCCCAAGATTCTCCGCGCCGAAGCCGGAGCGCGGTCGCTCAAACTTTCCGAATTCGCCGCACCTCCGACGTCCGCGGTCGGAAGCGGGCCGCGCGTGTGGCTGGCCATCGGTCTCGCGCTGGCCACACTCGCCCTCGCCCGACCGCAATGGGGCCGCTTGGAAGAGCCGGTGTTTGATCAGTCCCGCGAAATCCTCCTCGCCGTGGATCTTTCGCGCTCGATGTTGACGGCCGACATCAAACC
>CAYVDZ010000218.1:0-5837 GCA_964450575.1 uncultured Opitutus sp. | reverse complement strand
CGCCTCGACCGCGGAAAGCTGCTCATTCAATCGTTGCTCGAGAAACTCGAGGGCGAGCGCGTTGGTCTCGTGCTCTTCGCCGGCACCGCGTTTTTGCAAAGTCCGCTGAGCGCGGACTACGAAATTCTGCGGGAATTCCTGCCGGCACTCGGCCCGGACTTCCTGCCCGAAGGCGGTACCAATTATGGAGCGCTGCTCGAGACCGCAATTCAGGCGTTTAGCGCGACGAATTCCGCCGACCGGTTTCTCGTTATCCTCAGCGACGGCGAAGCAACCGACGACGACTGGCGTTCCCGTCTCGATGAGGTGAAAAACAAGAACATCCGCGTGATCAGCCTCGGCATCGGAACGGCCGGCGGCGCGTTGATTCCGGACGGCGCCGGCGGTCTGGTGAAAGACGAGCGCGGCGCCGTGGTCCTGTCGAAACTCGAAGCCGCCACGCTGCAGGAACTCGCGCAGAAAACGGACGGTGTCTATCGTGACGCCAGCTCATGGGTCGACGTCGCCGCACTCGTCAACGAGACAATCGAGGCCGGTCGCAAGGGCGAGTTCGTCGAAAAGAACACGATTCGCCTCGTCGAACGTTTCCAGTGGCCGCTGGCCTTGGGACTCTGGTGCCTGTTCGTGAGCTTCTGCTATGAATTTCCCGTGCGGCCCCGACCCCGCGACATTCGCCTCGCGGCCGGTTCCCCGCCCCGCCGATCCGGCGCCGTGGGCAGCGTCGCCACCAACGCGGCTCTCGCCCTATTCATTCTCCTCGGTGCCAGCCTGTATCCAGTTTTAGGATTCGCCGCAGTTTCCCTCGGAACCCAACCCACTTCGGCGGGCTCGCCTGATCCCACCGCGGTCGCCTCGGCCGGGGCAACCGCTGCGCCGCCGGAACCGACTCCGCTGGCAAAAATTGTGGGACGTCTCTCCAGTCTGGCCACCCCGACTGGTCGCGACTGGGCGGAACTCGGACGCGAAACCGTGACCTGGGGTTCGAAATTGCTCTCCGCGCAACAAACCGTACCGGAAGGCCCCGTGCGCGATGCCCTGGCTGCGACTGAGCTCGGCGAAAAGTTGGATCCAAAAACCGCGGATTGGCCAAAGCTGCGTGAAGAACTGGAGGCGCTCCTTCAGAAATCGGACGAGCAAAAAGAACAAGAGCAGCAGCAAGAGAAGAACGACGAGCAACAGAAGCAGGATCAGGAAAAACAAAAACCGGACCAGGAAAAATCCGACTCCAAGCAGGAGCAGGACCCGTCCGGCGAGCCCCAGGACCAACCGAAGCAGGATCCACAAAAGCAGGATGATCCCGCGCAGAAGAACGAATCTCCCGCCGACCAGAAACCGCCCGGCGAGTCCGCTTTCGGCGACATGGACAAGAAGGAGGAACCGCCGCCCCCCCCTGAAGAGAACACGCAAAAGGTGGGCGGCGCTCCCGAAGTTCCGCAGGAGCAAAGGGAGCAGACGGATCCCGCCCTCGCGCTCCCGCTTCAGAAACTCGATCAACTTCGCGACCAGGACTCTCCCGCTGAACTCTTCCAGATGATGGAAGGCGAAAAGAAAGCTTCGAAGAAAACCGGCAAGGATTGGTAACCATGCGTTTCGTTCGTTTTGTCTTCATCCTGATTTTTCCAGTGCTACTCACGGTCGCCGCCACGCGTGCGCAATCCGTCCGTTGGGAAATAGCCGATCAGGGCTCACTCAGCAGCACCGTACAGCTCGTATTCGAAAATTGCGCACCGGAGGGTCAGCCCGGCTTACCCACCGTGGCAGGGCTCACGTTCACCTTTGTCGGTCAGTCGCAGAGCACGAACATCGTCAACTTTCAGGTCACGCGCAGCGTCGCCCTCACCTACATGTTACGCGCGCGGCAGAATACTCCCGTGCAGATTCCAGCGTTCACCGTGCGGACCGACAAAGGCGCGATCCGGGTACCCGCGTTCGACGCCGGCGCACCGGGTGCCTCCATCGACTCCGTCGCGAGCGCGCGCCTCATTCCCGCGCGCACCAGCGTCTGGGTGGGGGAAGTGTTTGGCTTGGATTACGAGCTGACCGCCTCGCGCCGAAATAATCCGCAGATCTCACCGACGTTCGAGTGGAACGCCGCTCCCTTTGTCGCCGAAGACTGGTCGAAACCCGAGGTTAGCGAAGCCGTGGTCGGCGGCGAGCGGCGGGTTAATGTCCTCTTCCGGACGCGGCTCTCCGCGAAGACGCCCGGAACGGTGCGACTGGAAGCGGCGTCCCATCTGCTCAGCATTCAAACCGGAACGATCGGTTTCGGCATCATTTCCCAACCGCGCATGGAGCCGGTGTCGGTCACATCGGATCAGCCCGCCATCGAAGTACGTCCACTGCCACCCGCTCCCGCCGGTTTCACGGGGGCCGTGGGGCAGTTCAGGTTGACGTCAAAAATCATTCCGGAAAAGGCGGCGGTGGGAGAACCGGTGACGTGGACACTTGAACTCAGCGGCACGGGCAACTGGCCGGATCTGGCGGGGCTACCCGCGCGCGAGGTCTCGAAGGACTTTCAAGTGGTGCAGCCAAAAGCGAAGCGCACTCCGACCGAAGGGAAGCTCTTCGAGGTCACTCTGACCGAAGACGTCGTCCTCGTTCCGACCAAGTCCGGATCTTACGAGCTCGGTCCCGTCAACTTCAGTTACTTCGATCCGAAGAGCGGCTCCTACAAAACGATTTCCGCGCCCCGCACGGTGCTCGCGATTTCGACCGCCACGCCACCGCCCTTCAGTGCGACGACCCCGGCGACCGCCACGCCACCCAGCGAACCGGCGGCAAAATTGTCTCCGCCCCGCCCGTCCCCGCCGCCGGCGGCCATTCCGCGTGATCCACTTTCTGGATACGCCGAAGTTCGTACTCCGATGAGCCGCGGCGCGCTCGGATTATGGGTGCTCGGCGCGGGTCTGGGCGTGATCGTTTATTGGGGCTGGCTCGCGGTGCGCCGCGCGAAAGCGACCGATCCGGTGCGGCCGCGGCGCGAGGCCCGCGACCGGATCGCGCGCACGCTCGCCCTTCTCCCCCCGGCCACCGGCGGTGATCGCACGGCGCTGTTGCTCACCTGGCAACGCGATGTGGCCACCCTGTGGCAGGTTGCGGCCGCCGTACCGCGGCCGACGGCTTTTTCGGATCCACAATGGGCGCGGCTTTGGACCGAGTCTGATCGCGCGCTGTACGCGGGTGACGCCACTCTGCCCGCCGACTGGGTCCCGCGGGCGCAGGAGGCGATTGCGGCGAAAGCCGTCCCGGGCTTTCAGCCTCTTCGTTTATTCCTCCCGCAAAACTTGATGCCCTTCGCCGCCGGAGTGACCTTGCTCCTCCTCGCCACGAATACGCTGCTCGAAGCCGCGGAGCCCACGCCGGTTGCCGCGTATCAGTCTGGTGGATTCGCCGCGGCCGAGAAGGCATGGCGCGCGCGGCTCGCCAGCGTGCCGACCGATTGGATCGCGCGTCATAATCTCTCGCTCGCCCTCGCTCAGCAGGAGCGCCCGGCGGAATCGGCGGCGCAGGCCGCGGCGGCCTTCGTGCAACAACCCGGCAATACGGCCGTCCGCTGGCACTTCGGCCACAGCATTGAACGCAGCGGGTTTGCCTCGCCCACCCTCGCTGCGTTTTTGAATCCCAGTCCGCGCCATACGCTGGCTCGGGAAGCGTCCCCCGCCACGTGGCAACACATCGTGATCCTCGCCGCGTTCACCGCCGCACTCGCTTTGGGCGGTCTGCTTTGGAACGTCTACGGACCTCGCCGCGCGGGGATCCGGTGGACCGCCGTGGGACTGTTCATCCTCGCTTCGGCGGGAAGCGTTGCGGCGATTTCAAGCCTGCTCGCGTACGGCACGGCCGCCTCGACGTCAGCCGTGGTCGTTGCCCGTGCGGGCACCTTGCGATCGATTCCCACCGAAGCCGATACCGCGCAAAAGACTTCTCCGCTGGCGCCCGGCGCCTTGGCTCTAACGGACCTCTCCTTTTTGAACGGACGCTGGATCCGACTCGTGTTCGAAAACGGTCAAACCGGATGGGTGCGCAAGGATGATGTCGTTCCGCTCTGGAAGTAGCCGGAGTGCGTTCGGCAGGTAGAGCGAAAGGGAAAAGTCGGTTCAGCGGGTTTCAAACCACTTCGACTCGGTCGGGGAAGCCGATGGGGCCTCGATCTGGGTGAAGAGCTCCTCAATCGTGTTCGCCGTGCGAAAGAGATCCAGGTTGGCCGGCTTGAAAAACTTGTCATCGAGCATGCGATTGAACAGCTGCAGGAGCGGATCGTAGAACCCATCTTGATTAAGGAAAACACATGGCTTCTTCACCACCTCGAGTTGCCGCAGGGTGAGGATTTCCATGATTTCCTCGAGCGTGCCCCAACCGCCGGGCAGCGCGACGAACGCATCCGCCCGGGTTTCCATCATCAGCTTGCGATCGCGCATCGTGATCACGGTGTGCAATTCGTTCGCCTCAATGTAGGCGAGTTCGCGCACCTTCATGAACTCCGGGATGACGCCAACGACATGGCCACCACTCTGGGTCACGGCCCGCGCCAACGCACCCATCATGCCCGTCTTGCCGCCGCCGTAGACGAGGCCCCAGCCGCGCAGGACCATCGCACGGCCGAGCTCTGCCGCCATCGCATAATACTTCGGATCGAGCCGGTCGCTGGAGGCGCAATAAACGCAGAGTAGTTTGCTCACGCCTGGGCTTTGATCCGAGTCGGGGACGTTTATCCACCTTAAATTTGACGCGACTCCGCGACGCTGAACCCGCATCAATAAAAGCCCGTGGCTCTCAACCCGTCGCCCCAATACCGCGGTCGCCTCGCTCCGTCCCCCACCGGACTGCTGCATCTGGGCCACGCGCGCACGTTCTGGATCGCCGCCCAACGCGCCCGATCTGCCAGCGGTACGCTGCTGTTGCGCAATGACGATCTCGACCGCGCGCGTTGCCGGCCGGAATTTGTCGTGGCCATGCAGGAAGACTTGCGCTGGCTCGGCCTTACCTGGACGGAGCCGATGGTTTCGCAGAGCGAACGCGTGGGACGGTACCGGATCGTGCTGGCACGCCTGCATGCCGCCCGGCTGATTTTTCCGTGCACGCGATCCCGTCGTGATGTGCTCGAAGCGGTGGGCGCGCCGCACGAAGCTCCGGGTTTCGCCGACGATGAGCCGGTGTATCCGAAAGCGTTTCGTCCGCCCGGTGACGCGCCGCTGCCTGAACTGCCGGAGCAGGACGAGCCAATCACCATGAATTGGCGATTTCGTGTGCCCGACGATTTGGAGATCACATTTACCGATCGGTGCGCAGGTGTTCAACGCGCCGTGACCGGGCGGGATTTCGGTGATTTCCTCGTCTGGCGCAAAGACGACTTACCCAGTTATCAGCTCGCCACGACGGTCGACGAGGCGGAACTCGGCATTACGGAAGTCGTGCGCGGGGCAGATCTGATCAAGAGCACATTTCGACAACTGCTCCTCTTTTGCGCGCTCGGGTGGACGGCGCCCCAGTTTTATCACGCGCCCTTGTTGCTCGACGATGCCGGGGAACGCCTCGCGAAACGCCATGATGCGCTGGCGCTGCGCACGCTGCGCGAACGCGGCGTCACCCCTGGGCAAATCATCGCGCGCTTTGAAAATCCCGGTTAAGGGACTTCCGAGTTCGCGTCCGCGGCCGGTCTGCTCTGACTTTTCGATATGACTGCAATCATTGGGGTCCTCAACATTTCCGACCGCGCCAGTGCGGGCATTTACGAGGACACGCCGGGTAAGGCGTGTGTGGCCTTGCTCCGCGAATGGCTGGCGACCGCGTTCGAGGTGGATTATCGAGTCATTCCGGATGAGCGCGCGGTGATCGAA
>CAYVDZ010000217.1:5101-7904 GCA_964450575.1 uncultured Opitutus sp. | reverse complement strand
GCCCAACTCACCTCGGTACACAAAAACTGCCGCGGTCCGACCTGAGCAGTTACAATAAAAACAATACCGGCCCGGCGATCTCCACCGGATGCCCCATGCGGCCGAGCATATGGAACTGGCCCCAAATCGGATCATACGTTGCGCGATCTCCGCCCGCAGCCTTGTCGACTTCCCGCGTCCAGATCCAACCCGGGCTCACACTGTTCACCCGAATTTTTCGCGGCGCCAGATCCAACGCGGCACAGCGCGTCAGCTGCGCCACTGCGCCCTTGGCGAGATTGTACGTCCAGCGATTCGGCTGCGCGATCCACGCTGAAATACTGGATACGTTCACAATCGCGCCGCCGCCCTGACTCTGCATCGGCCCGGCGACGAGTTGAATCAACGACGCAAAGGCAACCGGCCCCACGCCGAAGGAGCGCGCGAAGTCCGCCGGGGTGGCGTCCAGCCCCCTGGCGAGGAACGAGAACGCGTTGTTCACCAGAAAATTGATCCGCCCACGTCGGGTCAGCGTTTGGTCGACGAGTTCCCGACAGAACCGTTCCTCGATGAGATCTCCCGTGACGAGCAGTGGAGCGAACCCCGCCGCCGCAAACGCCGTCCGGCCTTCATCCGCATCCGCGGGCAATCCACTCACCACCACGGACGCTCCTTCGCGCAGCAGCTCGAGCGCAATGGCAAAGCCAATGCCGTGGGTTCCGCCGGTCACCAGGGCCACCCTGCCCGCAAAGCGATCCACTATAAACTTCCGCGTGGGGGCATTCATGCGCATCGAGAAGGTGATGAAAATCGTTCTACCCTATGAACTCTCCGTGGATAATCCTCTGTAGCATCGTCACTCTACTTTAAATAAACGGCTGAATTTAGGATGAACTTCGTTCGTTCGCCCGCGGGTTTTGGGGCTCTCAGCGAAGCGGGACGGAGCGCTCGGTGACACTTTCGCGCATCTGGCCCATCGCGGCTTGGTAGTCTTTGGATAAGGTGCCGTTGCTGAAAATCGAGAAGACCACCATCACGCCGGGCCAGACCTTCACCCCCTTCGTGGCATGCAGGTACTCACCCGGCGAATACTTTGTTTCGCCGGCGAGCTTGGCGTCCGTGAAAACACAATACGTACCGGCGCCCACCTTCGGTTTGAGATCATTGAACTGCATCGCTTTCTCCACCGAGCTCTCAGCGAACTCGCTGAACGATTCGTGGAGAAACCGGTTTCGCTCGTAGCCGTCCATGAAACGCTGCTCGAAATCAGGCAGGAAGATCAGCTGCAGACTCACGCTGTCGTCCGCATTGTTCATCTGTACCCGGATCAGTCCCTCCGCGTCGCGTCCGCTGGCGAACGTGAAGCCGGCCGGGGGAGCGATCGCCACTTTGCGGGTTTCAGAGAGCGTCACGGTTTCTTCCCGATGAGGCGCGGCATTCAGGGTCCCGCCCAGGAAGATCAGGAAAAGGAGCACGCGGCAGAAAGACAGAGGGTTCATCAAGAGAGGTGAGTTGAAAGACGAGACTCCCGGAAAACCAAAACGTTACAGGCTAACGCGCGGGCTCGCAACGGGGAAAGGCGATTGGCCTTCGTTCGGGCGAGCTCGCACGCGCGACGTTTTAATTCAGGGGCCGGAGGGTGACTCCGAGGTACAGACAGGAATATCTGTTTCACTTTGGAACGGACTCACTCCGGCAGCTTCAATCCGCGCGCCAGCAAGGTCTCAAACTGCGGCTCGGCCGCCTCCTTCGCGACCGAGGTCACCTCGATTTTGGCAAAGCCCGCCTTCGTCAGGAAGCCATGCAGGACGCTCTCGGAAAACCCAAGCCAGACATCAGCATACAGGTCGCGGGCTTTCTCAAAGGTATGCTCGTTGAGGTCGAGGACGAGGACTTGCCCGCCTGGACGCAAAATCCGAAACGCTTCCCGGACTGCCGCCTGCGGGTGCTGGGCGTGGTGGAGAGCTTGACTGAGAATCGCCAGGTCGACCGAGCGGTCAGGGAGTGGCACGTTTTCGATGTCGCCCAATTTGTAACTGAGATTCGCGAGGTCATTCTTCCGCGCGAGTTCCGTGCCCACCTCGACCATCCGCGGCGAGTTGTCGATACACCAGACCTGCCGGGCCCGGTTCGCGAGTAGCTGCGAAAGCAGCCCTTCGCCCGCACCCAAATCAGCGATGTCGATGGCGGGCGTCAGGCGCAACGCGAGGTGTCCGATCGCCTCCCAGGAACGGCCCGGACAATAATTCTTCCCCAAACGCCCGGCGATGAGGTTGAAATACTGCTCCTGCGTCCGCCGACGCTTGAGCAGAATGCGCGCAAGATTTTCCCGATCGTTGATAATCGGCGCGGAATCCTCCACGGATTCAATCGCGGCCTTGATCACGCCGAGCGTCTTGGGCGGGAGGTTGGCGCGGAGTGAATAAAACGCCTTCTTCCCATCCCGGCGATCGCTGACGAGATTAACCGTGCGCAGCAACGCGAGCTGGGACGAAATCCGCGACTGCCCCATTCCCAGAATCTCCTGGAGCTCGGCGACCGAGAGTTCTTCGCGCAACACGAGCGCCAAGAGTCGCAGTCGAGTCGGGTCGGAGAGGATCTTAAGAATATCCCAGGAAGCGTTCACGTTCCGCACGCTGAGACACTTGCGCGCGCAACGCAATCTGGAGCTTGCAGGCGCGGCGACACTCCCAGGGCAAAGCGCAACGGCGGAAGTCCGCGGCTCCGGCCACGTCACCGTCCGATGACGCCGAACGGACAAGGTAGGAACAGGCGCCGTCGAGGTGCAGCGGCTCGAACGGTCAAAAAAAAGGCGGCCCACAAG
>CAYVDZ010000217.1:0-5091 GCA_964450575.1 uncultured Opitutus sp. | reverse complement strand
GCACGGCACAGCATGAGGTAGAGCAATTCGCCTGAACGAGCAAAAAAAAGGCGGCCCACAAGGGGCCGCCTCAAAGTTCAAATCGCAGCTCCAGGCTGCGACGCGGGTTCAGCTTACGACCTTGTCGGCGTAGCGGCTTACGGAGAGGATCGTGTACTCATCTTCGGACGTGCCGGTCTTGACCGTAACGGTGTTGCCCGGTTTCCGACCCAGCAAAGCGGCTCCGAAAGCCGTTTTGTAAGAGAGGACGTTATTATCGGGATCGCCGTCCCAAGCACCAAGGATCGTGTACTTCGTCGTGGCGCCGGTCGCCTTGGCCTTCACTTCAACGATTGTACCCACGCCGACCTGATCAACGCTGGCTTCCTTGAAGTCGCTGACGCGGGCGCGGCCCAAGTCTTTTTCGAGGAGGGTTTTTTGCGCCATCAGAACCTGTTGATCCTGCTTCGCCATCTTGTATTCAGAGTTCTCCTTTAGATCGCCGTGTTCGCGAGCGGTGGCGATGGCCTTGGAGTTTTCCGGAATCTTCTTCGAGACGATCGTCTCGTACTCTTCACGTTTGCGATCGTAGCTATTACGGGAAACGAGCAACTGCTCTTCCTTGCTCTCGGCATCGGCCGCGACCAGCGATTGGATCTTCGGGAAAATTTTGATGAAGCGAGCGAGCAGCGACTTTTTCGTCAGCTCCTCGAAACCCTGATTCAACATCAGCGTATTCGCGAGATCACGGGCGGTCTCGGGATCGGCGGTGGAGAGCAAATCGGAGATCAGTTCGGTGTCTTCGCTGAGAATGTCACCTAGCGGAATGCGTCGGGCGCTGGAGGCTTGGAGCGCCTCGTAATCGATCGCAAAGAAGATCGCGCTCAGGAGACGCGGGGTGATCAGGTCGTTGAGCAGCTTCGCGAATTTCTTCGAGTGCCGGTTCTTCACGATCCAGAGCAGCACGGGCGCGCGGAGATTTTGCTCGGTCTGCCAGCGCTTCAACGTCGCCGCGAGTTCATCGGCGTGCCCGTGCTCGACGAGGAAGTTGATGCACTCGGTGGTGAACTTGCCCTGCGAGGTCTTGAGCAGGTTGAACAAGATATCACGAACTTCGATCGGATGCGTTTCGAGGATGAGCCCAAGGAAGCGCGATTGGAACTGAACGGGGATCTTGTCGGCGATGCTCGGCAGATCGCGGACATTCGCGATGATGGTCGCCTGGCTGGGCTCGAAAGCTTTTTCGGATCCGAGTGCCTTCGCGAGGTCATCGCGGACCACGGCACCGTAGAGGCGCTCGGACTCGTCGATTTGATTCGAGCTCTTGACGGCTTCCGCGACGCCATCGAGCACGGTGTTCAAGTCACCCTTGATTTCCTTCTTTCCGAGTGAGCCCAGGAGTTCCTCCGCCAGCAGAATACGACGGCGGGCTGAACGGGTACCGTTAAATTGTTCGAGAATCTCGTCCTCCGCCGACACGGGGATCTCCCGCAGGACGTAGCACTCGGTTTTCTTCTCGGGAACCGCCACGCGCGGATCCTTTGCCACGGCTTTCTTCGCCGCAGACCACCATTTTTTAAATTTTTCCTCCCCGATCACTTGGGCCAGCGTAATTTCGAGTTCGATTCCGGTGGCGGCGTTGTTCGGATAAGCCTCCAGCGCCTCAACAATGAGCTGTGCCGGGTCAGCGGCGATGAGCTCCATCACGCGCTGATTGTCCGTTTCTTTTCGCACCAACAAATGTTTTTCGGGGAGCACCTCCATGGTGGTGATGCAAAAAGCCGGATCCATGGGATGACCTTTCTTGCCCTTGAAATCGATCAGCAGGCGCTGGGCGGCTTCATCGTAGCTCTTGATTTGGCCGAAGCCCCAACTCCTATGTACTACATAAGCACCTGGTTCCATCGCCTCGAGTTTGGCTTTGGCCGCCTTAAGGGACGGGGTTTTTGCGAGGAGCGCGGAAACAGCTTCGGAATTCATGATTGCGTGATGGAGGGCCTGAACGGGAGAGTTGAGCGGACAATGTCTAGCCTTGTCAAACCGCCTGTCAAAACGCTCACGCCCGCCCAATCCCCCTCCAGTCGGAGGTGCTCATGATCGCATCCACCTTTTCTCCTGCTGAATCGTCCTCTGCGGGAGCATGGTCCATGGCCGCCCGGTTAATCGCACGCTGGCTCGATCGCCGTGAACGAATCGACACGCTCCTCGACACCCTTCCGCGCTCTCTAACCGGTGCAGAACGCGCGCGGTGCCAGTATTTGGTTCTGGGCGTCGTACGACACTTTGGTCGCATCGACGCCGCTCTCGGCCGGCTGGTTGCCCATCCGCCGCGGTTTTCAACCCGAGCCGTGTTGTTCATCGCCGGTTTCGAACTCATCGAATTGATTCATGATTCCGACGCCGACCGCGAAGGCCGGGCCGCGAAAATCGTTCATCATGCCGTGGAACAGACCAAGGCCCTCGCCAGCCCGTCTGAGGCCCGCCTGGTCAATGCCGTCGGTCGCAAACTGATCGCGCCCCTCGCGCAACCCGCTCCCGGAGCGGATGCCAGCGCTGATGATCTGGCGGAATATTTCTCGCATCCCGACTGGCTCGTGCGCAGCTGGCTGTCGCAGTTTGGCGCGGAAGCCACCCGCTCGCTATTGGAATGGAATCAGAAGCCAGGCCCCGTCCATGCGCGCTGGCGCGCCGAGGGCATCGCTCCACCCAAGTTTTTTAAACCCACGGCCTGGCCCGGAGTCTTCGAAGTGGAGTCCGGCCACTGGCCATCGATGGAGCCGTTGCTGAAGGCGGGAAAAGTTTATCTGCAAGATCCTTCGACGCGTGCGCCGATCGAACTGCTCGCGCCTCAACCCGGAGAATCCGTGATCGACCTGTGCGCGGCACCCGGCGGCAAAAGTCTTCTGATCGCCGACACCATGAAGACGGGCCGACTCGTCGCCGTGGACACACCCACGTCCCGCATCGACCGCCTGAAAGAAAATCTTTCCCGGATCACGGGCGTCGAGGTGGCACTCGTTCAGGCGGACGTCCTCGCGGACCTCAGCAGTGCGTTGAGAGAGCATCGCCTACCACTGAGCTATGACGCGGTCCTGTTGGACGTTCCCTGCTCGAACACCGGCGTCATGCGTCACCGGGTGGACGTAAAGTGGCGGCTCCAAGCCGGCGACTTCAAGAAGCACCCGAAACAACAACTCTCGTTGCTCCATGCCGCGGCGCGTTTTGTGGCTCCCAAAGGGCGGCTGGTGTATTCAACCTGTAGTATCGACAAAGAAGAAAACGAACAGGTCGTCCGCACTTTCCTTGCCGGAAAAGCGGGAGGTCCGTTCGAACTCGAGCGCAGCATCCAGAGTTTCCCCTGGGTTACGGGCCACGATGGCGCAGGCGCATTTCTACTCCGCCGGGTCGGGTGAACAGAATTCGTCGGGGGTAGCGTCCCGCGAGTGGGGAGCGAGCAGGAGTAAACCAATTCCGGGGGACTCCTCCCGCAACATGACATGGTGTGCTGAATACGCTCCGACCCGTCGCGCCCTCCCCTCGCCCACACGTTCCAGTCACGGTACCAATTCAAACACCGCGACACGTTTTTCGGTTTCCGACGTACCGTTGAGAAACGTCAGGGTGATCTCAGACGCGTCCGCGACGAGCTGCTCGTAACGCATGAGATCCCACCGTGCCACGGGGTCGCCGTTGATCCGCGTCACGAGATCACCCGGCTGGACTCCGGCCTGCTCAGCCGACGACGCAGGAACCACCCCGGCCACCCGCCAGTAGGCGGGCGTCTTGCTAAAACTCACCCCGGCACTGCGCCGTGCCCCCATTGCAATGGGATCCCGCGATTCGCGATAAAAGGTCACGCGGTCGTTCCATTGATCAAAGGTGACCGTGAAATGCCGCAACACCCCGCCACCAATGGCCGAGAGTTCGTCGGACAGCTCGACGACGGGCTGCAAAAAACGATAGCTACCAATCGCCAGCGAACCACCGAGTCGGCCGATCCGCTGAGTGCGATCGCCGCTAAGTGTACCCACGGTGGCCCCAATTCGCGGACTAACGACGAACTCCGGCTCGAGCCCCACGGGGTTCAAACTAAACGCCATGTCACTGCCGGAATCGATCAGCGCCAAAAACGTCCGATCGCCGAGTCTTACCGGGATCAACGGTGTCTTACGACCACTGTCCATCATGATCGTCGAGCCCGGAAGCAAGGCCGCGTTTTTCGCCGGCTGCAGCAGGATGCGCTTTCCCGGGTAGTCGAGCGTCATCAGCGTTTCGCGAAAAAGCGGGAAACCGAGCACCCCGTCGATCCGCACGCCGAGGTGCGCGGAGAGCGGCTCACAATCGTACAACAACACCGGGACCTCTTCAAAACGTGCATCCCCGAACTCCAGCCGGCGCAACGTACTCTGCGGGAGCTCCGTCACCCGGCCATCCGCGCCAGTCACGCGCACCCGCGGCGCGGAGCCCACGATGCCGCCCGCTCCCGGATAACGCCGCGCCAACGCCGGAGTCACGAGCGTCATGGAGGAACCCGTGTCCACGAGAAACCGATACGGTCCGAATCGGTCCCACTTGGCCTCAATCAGCAGGAAGTTACCGATCGACTGAGCCGGTAAGATCACGAGGGGCGAGCTGATCGTCGTTCGCCCCGGTTGCGGCGCGGCGCGCTTGGGCAACCAGGCGGTACACCCGGAAAGAACGACGCCGCAAACGAGCAACGACGCCGCCAAAACCCGGTGCCCCGCGACGGGGGAGGACACCCTGACGGCAGCTGCGGTTCTCGCGACGACGCTCATTTCACCGGCTTCGGCAGCGTGCTACTGAAGTATAACGCGACCGCGGAAAGGATCGCGGCGAAGACGAAAACACTGGTCGAACCATACCGCCAAAAGAGGATTCCCGCGAGCAACGGAGTGAACGCCCGAGCCAGCGCACTCAACGACCGAAACACACCCAACACGCGGCCCTGCTCCTCGGTTCCCGCATAAAGTGAAATCAGGCCCGTCGAAGAAGGATTCACCAGCCCGGAGCCAAAAGCCAGTAAGGCCAAGCCGACATAAAGCATCCAAGGATCCATTGCCAGCCCCACCACGAGAAAGCCGCCGACCGACA
>CAYVDZ010000216.1:238-7910 GCA_964450575.1 uncultured Opitutus sp. | reverse complement strand
TCACCCGTCACGAACTCGCCAACCAGGCCGATTTTGCCGACGACTCCGGTTTCGTCCTGAAGGGGACCCCGTTCGCGGGCGACATCCCGCTCGGTCGCTGCTGAATTGATCGCCGCCATCGAGGGCATGCTGACGCAAGCCACTCAAAACCAGCAACTTTTCTGTATTCGCTGGTCTCTTTCCGGGTAATTGCCATTCAGATCCAATTCTCTGAAAAGTAATGAGATTCAAATGAGACAGGCCGATTTTAATAAAAAATCGCCTTTCGTAATAATTTCCACAGAGAATCGCCCCGTTCTAACATGGCCACCGACCGCACCCTAAGCCCCTTGGGCTACGCATGGCTGGCGCGCGAATTCACGCTGAATCCCATCCCTCACTTTGTCGAGTCCTACGCCGCCGATCCCGGTATCCGGATCACCGAGCGAACCGATGATCGTGTGCGCGAGATTTATCGTCACACGGCTTATCGGCTCACCGGTCCTTTCGATCATCTTGAATTCGCCCTAAACCGTGAGGGTCTTCACCTGCAACTCCTCCGCGCGCTTCTGCCTCGGCTACCCCGTGCCGACGTCGAGGCCTTTGTTCGTGCCACGCCCACCGGTGCCAACACACGCCGCATCGCCTACCTTTATGAGGCTTTTTCGGGCGAACGCCTCGATCTGGCCGATGTCACTCTCGGCAACTACGTTCCGCTGGCCGATCCGGAGCTTTATTTTACCGGCCCCGTGCGGCGCGTTCAGCGCTGGCGCGTTCAGAACAACCTTCTGCACACCCTGGACTTCTCGCCCATGCTGCGACGCGTCCCCGAGCTGGCCCCCGAGCGCGACGCCGCCCTGCACGCCCGCTGCGCCGAACTCATCGCCCAAGTCCCGCCCGAGATTTTCCAACGCGCCTTGCGCTACCTCTACGCCAAGGAGACACGCACCTCCTACGCCATCGAGCGCGAAACGCCCACTCAGCAGCGAGCCGAACGCTTTATGGCTCTCCTGCACCGCGCGGGAGCGGGAGAATTTCTTACCCAAGACGGCTTGGTGAATCTTCAGCATGCCATCGTCGATCCCCGCTTCGCGGCCAACGGCTGGCGCACCATCCAGAACTACGTCGGCCAATCCCTCGCCCCCGGCGTGGAAGAAGTTCACCTCGTCCCTCCTCGGCCCGGGGATATCGGCCCGCTGATGGTCGCTTGGCTGGAGGTTTCCCGCACCCTCTGCATGACCGATTTTGTGCCACCGGTCACCGCCGCCGCTTGGGTGGCGTGGGCCTTCGTTTACTTGCACCCTTTTGAGGATGGCAACGGGCGTATTCACCGTTTCCTGATTCACCATGTGCTCGCCGCCCGCCGCTTTGGTCCCACCGGCGTTCTCCTGCCCGTCTCCGCCGTCCTGCTCAATCGCCCGGACGACTATGACGCGTCCTTGGAATCTTTTTCCGTCCCGCTCAAGGCCCGGTCCGATTACGAACTCGACGGCGACCTGCGCATGACCGTGACCAACGCCACCGTAGAACATTTTCGCTACCTCGACCTCACGCCGGTGGCCATCGCCCTGCACGGCTTCCTCGCCGAGACCATCGAGCGCGAGGTTCCCTCGGAGCTTCGCTTCCTCCACGCCTACGACGCCGCCCGCTCCGCCATGCGCGACATCGTCGATCTACCCGAGCCCACCGCCAACCTCTTCGTGCGCCTCTGTTTTCAAAATCAAGGCTGCCTCTCCAAAGCCAAGCGCGACCACAAGGCCTTTGAAAAACTCACCGACGACGAGGTCAACCGCCTCGAAGCCGCGGTCACCACCGCCTATGCGGGCACTCAGGCCAAGCCCGGGCGCGATCTGAAGGGGTCAGGATGCTAATCTTTCACTCCTCCGGGAGGCGGCTTTTCCAGTTCTGTTTAATACCGAAGCGCCATTCGGGTCACCGCGTGTTTTGTTAGTTGGTCCGCGGTTCGCGGGACGTCAGTGGAAGTGGCCATCATGCGAGGTCGACGCTCCCGGGTGGGTTCGATCTTCGACCCTGACTCGCAACTCACACTACCCGCCTGGACCCGGATCCTGCTCAAACCCGTGACGCGATCGCTCGTGCAGCAGGCAATCCACACCGGCTACCGGCATCTCGATTGCGCTTGCGACTACGGTAACGACCCGAGAGTCAGCGACTGCATAGTCTGCCCCGGCTTTGCCGTTTGACTCGCATGGCAGTCACCGTTGACTGTCACGCATGAAAACCAACATCCGCACCTTTCAGCGCGAATTTCTGCGGATGCGTCGCCTCGCGGCGGCCGGGAAGGTGATCGTCGTCGAGGCGGAGGGGCAGGCCTTTGAGTTTCGCGCCTGTGGTCAGAGCGCCGGAGCCTTGGGCTGCATGGCCGGCCGCGCCAAGCTGGACGGCTTGCGCGAGGGGCCAGCCATCCCGCTGGAAGAATGGGGCGACCTCGCACGGTGAACTATCTGCTCGATACCCACGCGGTGCTGTGGATCGCGGAATCGTCGTCGCGGCTTTCGCCGAAGGTGCGGGCCCTGGCCAACGCCCACAGCTCTAACGCGTTCGCGGTGGCGGCGATCAGCCTGCTGGAAATTGCCCGCAAAGCGCACCACGGAGAAATCGAACTGGCTCCCGATCCGGCACTCTGGCTCGAAGACCTGTCTCATCGTTTTCAAATTCTCCCGCTGACGCCCGCGATCGCATGGCGGTCGGTCGGCCTCAAGTGGGAGCACAAGGATCCCGCCGACCGGCTGATCTGCGCCACTGCCCTGGAGCACAAGCTCACGCGGGTGACCCAAGACAAAGAAATCACCCGGTGGCGCGGCGTGCCGGTGGTTTGGTAAACCGACGCAACCTGAAGGAGGGGAAAGGGCAAAGTAAGCCAACGGGTTATACTGAAACCTGCAACAGCTCGATAAAAGGACATCGAATCTCGACCTATTGCAGGTTTCTCTGATCCGGCGTCCGAAGCCGGACGACGAGACGCCGACGACAAGGAGCGGGGCGAGCAAGGCGGGACGGAAGCGGGGCATGAAACGCGGGTGTGCGTCGGAGCAGGCTTGGCAATTCGCGGCGCGCGCACAGGCTGGGTGGCCTTTCCCTATGAAACTCTCTGCTTACGGATGGATGTGCGGTCTGGTGCTGACCTGGGTGGCTTCCGCCGTCACGGCTCAACCGACGTCGAAGAGCAAGGCGAATTCCGCACGCGACGCCATGTTCGCGCAAGTGCCGGACGTGCCGGGACTGCCACGCGTGCTGCTGATCGGCGACTCGATCTCGATGGGTTACACCGTGAAGGTTCGCGAACTGCTCGCCGGAAAAGCAAATGTCCACCGGCCACCGGAAAACTCCTCCGACAGCGCCAACGGTCTTAAAAAACTGGATACGTGGCTCGGCGTCGGAAAATGGGACGTGATCCATTTCAACTTCGGGCTGCATGACTTGAAATACGTGGACGCGAATGGCGCGATGGTTGCCGTCGAGCGCGGGAAGCCGCTGGCGACTCCCGAACACTACGAAAAGAACCTGCGGGAATTCACCGCCCGTCTAAAGAAGACGGGAGCCCGCGTGATTTTCGCCACGACCACGCCGGTCCCTTCGAAGACGACCGGCCGCGTGGAAGGGTCCGAGCGGGCTTACAATACGGTGGCGGTGAACGTCGCGCGCGAAGCGGGGGCGACGGTGAACGACCTCCATTCATTCGTGGTGAAGCATCGCGACGCGCAGCAGCGACCAAACAACGTGCACTTCACAGTGGAGGGTTACGATCAGCTCGCGGCGGAAGTGGCGAAGAAGATCGAGGCAGCGCTCGGGAAACGCTGAAAATGTGAAGATCCACGCGGACGGACGCGTTTACCTCTACCCATCGTTTCATCATGACCAACTGGTTCGCAAATTTGCGCAGCTCCTCCGAAAGCCGGGACGTTGCCACCTACAAGGCGATTCGCGCAGCATCGCAAAGCTGGTTCAAGAAAATCATGTTACATCCGGTCGCCCGCCGTTTCGATCCCGTCAAGGCCGCGAAAAGAGTCGGCATTCCTGTCCAGAATGGCGCCGTGATTTTCGACGAGGAAAACGACTCCGCAGTGCTCATGGATTACCTGCTGATCGACTACCGCCCGGATGGGAAATCGCTCGTCGAAAGCTGCGTTTTCCCGGCCGACGAACTCACGCCCCTCGAAATCGAGTGGCACGAGGCCGTGCTGACTTCGCGCACTTCGCTCTTCGAGGTCGCCGGGGTTCATGAGCATGAGCCAAAAATTCTGCTGCGCGACCGCTTGAAAAAAGAGGCGCCCGATCTCTGGCTCATCGATCTCGGCCTTTCGGAATCCTGCCGCAAAATGGGGAAGTGCCTTATATTCACGCGCGTGAATTCTCTCCGCGGACTGCATATGACGGGCGGCTTCTCTTTCATCTTCGACCTGATGGACGAGTTCGCGCTCACCGATGGCTACCGACGGGAGATGTGGTCGGTGGCGGCCTCCCTGCAGGAACGCCGACGCACCGCTTACTTCCTTCGCTGGAATCGGAATTCAGGTATCGCCCGCGTCCATGCGGATGTTGTGCCACCTGAACGGCACGCTGAGTGACACGCACGGCACCCAGCCGCCGGACGAAAGAACGTCGCAATGAATTTTCCCCTTTCCGTTTGCCCGGAATTCCGACGATTATGCCGGAATGAGCAGCCAGTGGAGTTGGGCAAAGTCCGAAACGCCGCCAAAGTGTAAACTCACCAAATGGGAGAAACAGTCGTTGGTCGGCGAAGCGGAGTCGTTCCTGACCGCATTTTATCGCTCCGAGTTCCTGAAGCCGCCGCCCGTAAATCCACAATTTAACTACATCGTCGCTTTCTCCGTTCGCTGGTACGGGCCGTATCTTCGCTTTAGCGCAACCTATGCATGCCCGGGTCCCAGTGCGATTGCGCCATTTTTCGAATCCCCTTTTGCCAGACTCGGCTATTTCAGCCGCGACCGCTACAATCTCTGGGCCCGGCGCCACAATGATCAGTGGATCGTGATGGACGAAGATCTCACGCTGTCCGGTTGCTTCACAGCAATGCGGGAGAATCCCTGGTTTCAATTCTGACCCGATAACTCGGCATCACCAGCTTGGTTTTCACGCGCCGTGAAATCGAGCGCTGGACGAGGTCGCCCGGTATGAACCGGCGAGTGCGCTCGAGAGGGTCGGGATGCTTATCTTTCACTCACTCGGCGGTAACTTACCCGGACTAATGAACCCTCCCCGGGGCAAGCTCCGAGGTATCACAGAAAGGGGCTTCGCCCCAATAACAGCGGGCGGCATCCATCCTCGCGGCGAGCCGCGTGGAATTGAGCCGTCCCGATTAAATACCACAACGGCCGCTCTCCGTGGGCTCTGCTGGCCGATACCCTCATTATAGTCACGTCGGTGTTCCTTAATAGCTACGTAGAGCGCTCCCGTGCCGGCCGCGAGGAAACTCGAGCCTTACCCCCAAAGGGATTATTTCGTAGCGTCCGTGCTTGCGCGTAACCTCCGTCCGAAAACAGCCCCACCGTCGGGCTCTTTCAGCGGCCACCCCTCTGCGTTTACTGCCCGAGTCGCTCCGGCAGATACTCCACCATTCGACCAATATAGTCGGAGGCATCCTTGTGGCCGGGCGACACGAGTTTCGCCTGTCGGATGGCCGGCAGGAGGGGTCGCGCCGCGGGTCCCAACCGCAGCGCGGTATTCAAGGCCGCCAGCCTCGCATAAACATCGGCGTGCTGCAGCGCCGCTTCCAACACCGGGAGCGCCCGGTCCAGCGCGCCGAGTTTCGCCAGCGTCTCCGCTACAGTGATACGGACGTCCGGGGAGGTATCTTCGAGCGCCGCCACTAGAGCTGCCTTCGCGGGCGCAGCCTCGGTGCCCAACGCCAGCAATCCGACGGCGCCCCACCAGCGTACCGCGGAGTCCTCCGCCCGCAGGAGTTCGGTCAGCGCACCGAGCTGCCGCACGTCCCGCTGACTCGCCTGATCGGCCGCGCGAAGCAAGGCATCAAGCGGATTCAACCGTGCATCCGTTGCCATCACATACGGGGTGGACTGGCCCACCCGCGCGTGCATCTCGCGTTCGGGCAGTAGGCCGAGATCGCCTGCGGTCCGCATCTCCTGCGCGAGTTGTGTCCGGTAGCGGACGAGTTCCGCGGCATAGACCGGGTCGTTCGCAAGATTGTTTACCTGCCAGGGATCGTTGCGCACATCATATAATTCCTCGACCGGCTTCCGCGCGGCGAAAAACCGGGCCGGCGCCCCCGTGAGTTTACCTTCCTGATGCAGCCGCTCCCACACCCGCATGCTCTCGTGTTGCCAGACGTAGCTCATATATTGTCCGTACGGCAAATGCGGCTGGAAATTCCGGAGGTACTGGAACCGGTGATCCCGAATATAACGAATCGTATCATAGCATTCACCCTGCCGATCCTTGCCGCCGAAAATCCGGTCACGCGCGGGCGCCGCTTTCGCACCGAGAAAGGCCGAGCCTTGAAAATGACCGGGAAACGCCACGCCCGCGAGGCTCAGTACGGTCGGCGCGAAATCAACGAACGTCACGAGCTGGTCCGTGGATCCGCCGGGCGCCGTTGGCGCGAGGTGCTGCCATTTTTTCGGGAAACGGACCATCAGCGGAACCTGCAAGCTCGGGCCCCACGCAAACATTTTTACCCCGGGCATGCCCGTGCCGTGATCGGAAAAGAAGAACACAATCGTGTCCTCGGCGAGTCCGTCTTTTTCCAACTCCGCGAGCACGTCGGCGACCTGGTAGTCCATCGCCGTCACGTTCTCATAGTGGCGGGCCCATTCGCGGCGGAACTCCGGAGTGTCGGGGTGGAAGGGCGGCACCGTCACCTTGGCCGGGTCGCGGCGCTGCTCCGGGGTGAGCCGCTTCGTGTTCGCGCGGTAGCGTTCGTCATCGCAGAAGATCTGGCTTTGGTGCGTAACTGTGAAGTTGAACACGGAGAAGAACGGCTGGCCTGGCTGGCGATTGCGCCAGTGCGCGCGGTTGCTGGACTCGTCCCAGGTGGTCTTCGGGGTGACGAAATTATAGTCCTCCTTCACGTTGTTCGACGCGTAATACCCGGCGTTCCGCAGGTATTCAGGAAAGCACTTCAGGTCCGCCGGCAGTTGGGTGGTCGACCGCATCCGGTGACTGCCCAGGCGCACGGGATACACGCCCGTAATCAGGCAGGAACGACTCGGCGCACAGACGCCCGTATAGGCAAACGCCTGATTATAGCGGACACTCTCGCGCGCGAACGTATCGAGATTAGGCGTGACCGCAAACGCGTCGCCATAGGCGCCCAGATGCGGACTGGAATCTTCACACGTGATCCAGAGTATATTGGGTCGATCCGGTGTGGCGGCTTGGAGGCCGCCGGCGAGAACGAAGAGGAGAGCAGTGCAAAAAAGCGCGCCACTGACAAGGAAACGAAGCCGGGTGATCGACATGGAGAAAACGGGGTGGAGCCAGCGACTCGAAGAGATGAATGAGAACCGAGATGAAAGTCAGTCCACGATGCGCCACGAGCAAATCCGACGAGCCGGCCGGGAACCGTGGGGCTCGGCGATTCACGCGCGAGCTTTGGATCAAAACGGCACGTCAGCAGCCCATCTGATTGAATGGCGAGCGTGCTTAGCCCGGCGCTGCTTTCCGCGCTGCACGCGCGGCTTTTCCCAAAAGG
>CAYVDZ010000216.1:0-228 GCA_964450575.1 uncultured Opitutus sp. | reverse complement strand
GCCTCGAGCTCATCAAGCTGTCCGCGCAGCATGTCGCGATCTGCCCGCAGTTCCCGATCGAGTCGGGCCTGAAGTTTGTCCAGGGATTTGGTCAGTGAGAACCGCCAGGCGGGGTCCTTGCGGTACTCGCGCACGCGCCGTTCCGCGTCACGGCAGGCGGCAGCAATCTCAGCGCACGCCGTTAGCAACCGGCCCACCGAATTATCGGGACCCAGCATATCTGTTCTT
>CAYVDZ010000215.1:0-7923 GCA_964450575.1 uncultured Opitutus sp. | reverse complement strand
AGTATTTAGGCTTGAGTTCACGTCTTTCTTTTCTCCAACGCCGCGAGCAGGACCTGCTCACCCAATTTACCTCCGACGCCCCCCGGGTCCGCGAGATCCGCGATCAAGTCGTCGAAGCCGAGAACATCCGCAAGAAACTCCTTGCTGAGCATCCCCGCCTCACGCGAACCGATCCAGCCAGTAACCGCTCGTCCTCGGTCGAACGCTTCGATGACCAGGCGGCAGCAGCCCAGATCACCGCGTTCCAATCCAAGCTGACGGTTTTGAATTCTCAACTGGCCGAAGTTCGCACGGAAATCAGCAAAGTAGATCAATTGGAAGGTTCGATTGCGGAGCTCACTCGCCAGAGGGAACTCCAGGATGCCCAGTACCGCCGTTATTCGGCCACATTGGAGCAGAATCGCATCAATGAGACCCTCGGGAGCGGACGCATCTCTAATATCAGCCAGATCCAGACTCCGTCGCCACCGTTTACAAACCCGAACAAGACCCTGAAAACCGTGCTGACGATTGTATTCGGCGGAATCGCAGTCGGCGTGGCATGGGCAATCGCGATCGAGTTCTTCTTCGACCGGACGGTGAGGCGGGCGCTCGATATTGAACGCCTTATAAAGTATCCACTGCTGCTGACCATACCGCTGCTAAAGAAAAAGCAACTCGTGTCCGCCACTCAGAGTGTCCCCGCCCTTCCGGACGGTCAGACCAACGCGATAATTCCCGCGGGCCACGGAGAGCTCGATACGTTCCATGAGACCCTGCGCGATCGGTTGATCGCCTACTTCGAGAGCAAGAATCTCACCCATAAGCCCAAGCTCGTAGCGGTCAGTAGCATGGAGAAGAGTTCCGGTGTCACGACGACGGCCGCCGGTTTGGCGCGCACGCTTTCGGATACAGGCGAAGGCAACGTCCTGCTCGTGGACATGACTGGCGGCCAGGGTTCCGCCCAGCACTTCGTCAAGGGCAAGCCGGCGTGCGGCCTGGATGAGGTTCTCGATGCCCGCGACAACGCCCACGTGCTCGACAATCTCTATGTGGTCGGGGCGAGCGAAAACACCGATCGCCTGTACCGCAACCTGCCGCAGCGCTTCAACAAGCTCGTACCGAAGCTCAAGGCGAGTGACTTTGACTATATTATTTTCGACATGCCACCGGTCAGCCAGATCAGCATCACGCCGCGCCTGGCCGGCTTCATGGACATGGTCCTTCTCGTGATCGAATCCGAAAAAACCGACCGGGAAGTCGTCCAGCGCGGCGCCGCGCTTCTCGCCGAGTCACGCGCCCATGTCGGCGTGGTATTGAACAAGCTGAAACGCTATGTTCCGCTCAAGCTACAGCAGGAACTGGTCGACAGCTAAGGGACGAAAAAGAAGAAGGAAGAAACGGGAGAAAGAAGAAACGCGGGCGGAAAATAAGAAAGAGAAGAAAGCAGAAACGCCCTGCTTCGCGCGCTACGCGGGGCACCGCCAGCCAGCTGGATCACCACACCCGGCGGAGCCCTGGTTCGTGATGACAAAAGCAAGGCGGGTCTGTGACCCGCTCTAGGAGCCTGTCGGACTTAGGCCTCAGTCTCAATAAAGCACCGCCTGTAGGGCGATAGTCTCAATTCAATCCGAATCTGAAGTCATATATGCTGCTATAGACGCCTTGGGCAGCCTAAGTCCGACAGTGCTAGGCAGGTCACAGACCTGCCCTACTTCCGCTTTTCCGATTTTCCTACCTCCGCCGTTTCTTCCTTCTTCTTTCTCCCTGTTTCATCGTTGCCCGAGTTCTTCTTTGCCCGCCTTCTTCTTTCTACTTTCTCCCGGTTCTACTTTTCCGACCCTCTTTTTTCTCGGGTTTCCTCTTTCCTCTTCATGCTGAGGCGCAGCCTTTATTATACCCTGAAACCCTTCATTCCCTGGGGAATTCGAATACGGCTGAGGCGCATTGTGGCGAAGCGACAATTAGCCGAGTCCCAAGGAGTCTGGCCGATCGATCCGGCGGCTGCAACGGCGCCGGAGGGTTGGCCGGGTTGGCCGGATAGTAACCAGTTTGCCTTTGTGCTGACCCACGACGTGGAGTCGGCGGTGGGGCTGGCCAAATGCCGTCGATTGGCAGAGCTGGAGAAGGAGCGTGGCTTCCGCTCGACCTTCAATTTCATTCCGGAAGGCCCGTATCGGGTGGAGCCGGAACTAAGGAATTGGCTAACCCAAAATGGCTTTGAAGTCGGCGTCCATGACCTCCGCCACGACGGTTGGCTGTTTCAGTCCCGGTCAAAATTCAATCAGCATGCCCAACGCATCAACCAGTACTTGGGTATGTGGGGCGCGCAAGGCTTTCGTGCGGGCTTCATGTTGCGCAATCTCCACTGGCTGCAGCAACTCGATGTCCAGTATGACTCGTCCACGTTCGATACGGACCCGTTTGAGATTCAATCGGACGGCGCCGGGACGATTTTCCCTTTCTGGGTGCCGGCAAAGAGTAATGGCACCACGTCTCCCTTTCCCGCCAGCGCCTTCAGTCGCGGCGGCTACGTGGAGTTGCCCTATTCCCTGCCGCAGGATTCGACTCTCTTTCTCCTCCTCCAGGAGAAGTCTCCCCGAATTTGGCTGCGGAAGCTTAATTGGGTCGCCCAAAATGGTGGCATGGCGCTGGTCAATGTTCATCCAGACTATCTCCAGTTCCCTGGTGAAAAGCCTTCGGCCCGCACCTTCCCGGTGAGTCACTACCTGGACCTGCTCGATTACTCGCGCCAACACTTTGCCGGAGCCTTCTGGCAGCCAACCGCGGGCCAATTGGCCCACTACGCGCGGCCATGGGTCATTGCAAATGCACCTACGCAGGAATCAAGTCTCGCGCCCGCCCTCCCCGATCAACTGAAAACCAGCACGCCCGGCCCGAACCTTCACGGGAAACGGGCTGCCGTGCTCCTCTACTCGTATTATCCGGCCGACCCGCGCCCCAGAAGGGCGGCGGAGGCCCTGGCGGAATGTGGCATGGTCGTCGATCTGATCTGTCTGCGGGAATCGCCGGCTGAACCGGCGCGTGAGACAATCAACGGGGTCAATATCCGCCGGATACGCGTCGGTAAGTCCCGGGGCGGCAAACTCACCTACCTGTGGGAATACAGTCGTTTCATCTCGGCGTGCTTCACGTTGCTGGCAGCCCGAGCGCTGAAGCACCGTTACGATGTCGTCCATGTGCATAACATGCCGGATATCCTCGTCTTTGGAGCCCTCCCCGCCTGCCTGCGGGGCGCGAAGGTGATCCTTGATTTGCATGACCCCATGCCGGAATTGCTCACCAGCATCTATGACTTGAAGCCGGACAACTGGATGGTGTCCCTCCTCAAGCGCATGGAACAAGCGAGCATTGCCTTCTCTGATCTGGTGCTGACTCCCAATATTACTTTCCGGGATCTTTTCATTTCGCGAGGCTGCCCCGCGAAAAAGATCGAGATCGTCATGAACTCGCCCCAGCCGGAAATCTTCGACCCGGATCGCTTCGGTGAAGACGACAATTCCCGGGACAACCTGGTGTTTCGGATCATGCATCACGGGTCGATTGTCCACCGGCATGGCGTCGATCACCTGGTGAAAGCGGTGGCTCTCGCGCGCCGTCAGATTCCGAATATTCGACTCGATATTTACGGCAGTGCCACGCCCTTTCTGGATGTCGTCATGGATCTGGCCGCCAGCTCGGGCATCGGCGAACAGGTGGCCTACCACGGTCCGCAACCGCAAACAGCGATCGCGGAGGCGATCCGGCAATGCCATCTTGGGGTGGTGCCCAATCGCCACTCGCCCTTCACCGAGATCAACTTTCCCACGCGCTTGTTTGAATACCTCGCGATGCACCGGCCGGTATTGGCACCGTCCACCCAGGGAATTCGCGACTATTTTGACGCCGGCAATCTATTCTACTTCAAACCGGGAGATCCGGCGGATATGGCGGAAAAAATCGTGGCCATTTACCACAACTATTCTCGCGTGATGGAAACAGTTGCGAACGGGCGCGCGGTTTATCGCCAGCACCTTTGGGCGGGAGAGAAACGCCGATTCCAGGAACGACTCGTTCAGCTTTTGGTTGTCTCCCCCGCAGCTCCCCAAGCGGTGGAGGTATCGTAAAGCCGCCGAGGTGGTGCCGAGAGCAGAGCATGCGCCACCGAGCCTGAGCGTGGCACCTAGGGCAAAGGTTTTACACTGGGCAACAAGCTTGTCCAAGCCCGAATCAGGGCCGACCAGGAGCCTACACGTTATACTTTAAAATTTTGGTGCTTCGACACGAACGATTTTACGAACAAACATTAGCGTATTAAACCGAACGGCGGACCCATCCATGTCGCCTTACTCGCACTAGCTAGTCTATGCCTCCCCACCTAGCGCTCCTTCTCGGGGCGGCCTTCATCCTCTATACCCTCCGCAACGAGAAGCGCCGGGGACTGCTTGCGCCCGGCTCACTGTTCTGGCCGACGCTGTGGTATATGGTCGTGTCGACCAAGCCGGTCGGGATCTGGTTCTCGATCTGGGGATTGCCGGTCCTCGGCGGAGGCAGTGACGGTGGCGGCACGACGGAGCAGGTGTTCTACGGCAGTCTCACCCTGATCGGAATCCGGATCCTCATCCAACGTCGGTTTGACTGGGCTTCCGTCCTTCGAGCCAATCCGTGGCTCACCGCCTTCCTGGCCTTCATGGCCGTCAGCTTTCTCTGGTCGGCCTTTCCTTTCATCTCGTTCAAGCGTTATATCAAAGTGATCGGCTCCATCGTCATGGCCTTGGTGGTGCTAACCAATGAGCGTCCACTGGAGTCGATCCTGACCGTCCTCCGGCGGTGCCTTTACCTGCACCTGCCGATGTCGATCATCTGCATCAAATATTTCCGGGAGATTGGCGTCTCCTTCGACTGGCACGGTTCTTCGGTTTCATGGCAGGGCCTTTCGACCTCGAAAAACACCCTTGGGCAGGTCGCAATGCTCGGAGCCGTTTATTTCGCCTGGGAAGTTCGGCGTCTTTGGACGAACTATCGCTGGAAGACACTGAATACACTCTACCTGGGGATGGCGATCTACCTGCTCAAGGGCTCCGAGGATGCCGTGAGCCTGACGTCACTCATGGTCACGGTGTTTGCGTTGTCCCTGTTCTTCGGCATGCACTGGCTTCGCCGGGACCGTCACGGATTGCGGCGTTTTGTCTCGCTCGCGTTTTCCTCAACCTTGGGACTGATCGGACTGGTCCTGATCCACAGCGTCGTCATCTTCAGTGAAGAATCGCTGTTCGGCCGCCTTATCACCACCTTCGGCCGGGACATCACGCTGACCGACCGGACCTACATTTGGAGCGATGTCTATGCCGCGACGACCAACCCTATCGTGGGCATTGGCTTTGGGGCTTTCTGGATCGATCGAATCGCCAATATCCCGTGGAATGCCTCGATGACCTGGGTCCTGGGCCAGGGGCACAGCGGCTACGTTGATTTATATTTGCAGCTGGGGCTCGTCGGCGCATTTCTGTTTGCCGGGCTCGTCTTCACCACCTACAGGCGCTTACGGGCCGCGTTGAATACCGATTTTGACTATGGGTGTTTCCGTCTCACGCTTTTCATCACCATTCTTTTCGTCAATATCACCGAGACGACTTTCTTGCGCGGCGATCACCACCTCTGGTTCGTCATGCTGCTCGTCCTGTGGTTTGTCCCAGCGACGGAATTGAGACGCAGCGTCACAGTCGGCGCCCTTCCGGGCGTCAACGAACCGGCCCCGTGGCATCTCGGAGCCCCGGTACACTCTCGGTGAAGTAAATCCGATTACACCGCTGAGCACGGATCTAGAAGATTGCTAAGGGAGAGGCACCTAGCCGCAATCCCCCCGTAAGGTGAAGGGACTGTCATTTATAATGCCTTGGTCATCTATGCTCAGCCGTGGAATCTGTGGCTTCAACTGCATCGAGGTTGAACAAAAGATAACGAAGAAAACGAAGAGGTTCCAGCTAAGCCCGGGACCAATCACTCCAATCCGGTGGTAGATCATAGTTCAGTTTCCCCAATAGTCCCGCCCGCCCAACCTCCCCTTCCACGCTTGCTGAAGAATTTGAACGCCCGCCCCTCACCTGAAATATTACGGGATAGCCTCCATCGCTTTACCGTCTGGCTGGATACCTACGGTGAGACCTCGCAGGATCATCAGGACTTTTTTGCCAGCAAGCTGGGGCGGGCCGCCAAAAAACTCTACTACCGCCGGCCTCTTCTCGGGAAGGCGGCCGTTTTGCCCATGGTCGCCTGCGAGGCGTTCTTTCCGTGGACCCGCCGATTCTTCTATCCTCGCATGCGCCTGCCGATTGCGGACGCCCACTACGCGATGGGGTTCGCCTATCTCCATCGGGTGACGAAAGCTCCCCGACATTTGGAACGGGCGATCCACTTCCTCGAAGTGCTCGAGGCCACCCGTTGCGCCGGTTTTCAGCATCATGCTTGGGGCTATCCCTTTGACTGGCAAACCCGCAACGGAATCCTGCCGCGCGGCACTCCCCTGATCACGACCACGCCTTATTGCTACGAGGCCTTTGAGGCGGTTTATCAAATTGACCGGAATCCGCGATGGCGGGCCATCATGCAGTCGATTGCGGAACACGTGTATCAAGACTACCAGGATTTCGAAACCGGCCCCGATTCTGCCACTTGCACCTACACCCCCACCGGAGGTGAAAAAGTCGTGAACGCCAGCGCTTATCGCGCTTTCACACTCTTCAGTGCCTGGCGCGAGTTTGGTGACGAGCGCTACCGGGTTGCGGCGAAACGAAACCTAAACTTTGTCCTGCAGAGCCAACAATCAGATGGCTCCTGGCCGTATGCAGTCGATGGCGCACGACCCTTTGTGGACCATTTTCACACCTGCTTCGTGATGAAGGCGCTCGCCAAAATCGAGGCATTAACTGGACACGAGAAATGTAAACAGGCCCTCACCCGAGGCGTGGCATTCTACATCGAAAATCTGTTTGATCGAGACGGCCTACCTCGTCCCTTTGCACGGGCACCCCGGCTCGTGATCTATCGTCGAGAGCTGTACGACTGCGCGGAATGCATCAATCTGGGAGTCCTCCTTCGCGGGCGGTTCCCGTTGCTTGACGCAGCCGTCGATCGCACCGTCTCGGAAATGACTCGGAATTGGCAACTTTCAGGGGGGCATTTCCGAAGTCGAAAGTTGATCCTAGGATGGGACAATGTGCCCATGCATCGCTGGGGCCAATCGGAAGTATTTAGATCCCTGGCATTGTTTTGCGATCGGGCAGGCTATAACGAAACGAAAAATGTAAATCCCGACTCATCAACTTAGGTCTGGATGGTGGTATCATGCTGGAGTATTAGGGCGCCGTGTCCTTTCGGAGGTGCAGGACAACATCATTTCGAGGGAGGTTAAGACGCTCACGCGGAGCAAGGCGTTAATGACATCCTTGCGGCTCACGGGAGACGCCCGGCTAAAGGAAATCGAATCCCAAAAAATCGTGATTCGTTCGAGACCTTCTATAGACCCATTTTTTACCCAAGCAGCCGATTTTACCCGTCGAATCCCACCCACCTCACCAGGCGCCTGCGTTATTCTATCCTTGCATAAGTTCGTGCGCCTATACGGTCTGGCCACGTAAATCGTGTCGGATAGCTGGGAATGCACAAACTTCCCAAAAGAGTGATAGCACCTTTCAAAAACCCGATCCAATACAGTTTTACAGGAGAGCGCAGAGATCAGAGCCGGGCACTCAGACCATCTGTGTAATCTGTGGTTAAACCTCCGGATTCGTCCCTGAAATTTTTACCACGGATGACACAGATAAATACCAGATGGAATACCCCAAACCCCGTCTCCGCTGCCTTATATCCGGTTCGTATCTGTGTAATCTGTGGTTAAACCTCCGGGTTCAGTCCCTGAATTCGTTACCACAAAGGCCACAGATA
>CAYVDZ010000214.1:7441-7931 GCA_964450575.1 uncultured Opitutus sp. | reverse complement strand
GAGCAACCGACACATCGCCTCGTTGACCGCGTTCTTGTTCACGACCACGCCGATCGCGGTTACGACGGTGAAGACGGCAAACAAGTTGAAGAGGAGATTGCCCATGGCGGAGAGATCGGGTGCGGGTCAGTCGCGAGGCGCGAGGAACGGGTGGCGAGGCGGCTCAGTGCTGGTCGTTGCCGTGGACTTCGGCATCCTTCTTCTTGTCCCACTTGAAATGCGCGTCGGGCAGCGTCCCGCCGAGTTCGTACAGTTTCTGTTTGTTGTTCACCATCTCTTCCCGGGTGTAACCCGTCATCGAATACTGCTGTTGCAGGAAGATCGCCTCCTCCGGGCAGACCTCCTGACACAAGCCGCAATAAATACAGCGGAGCATGTCGATATCGAAGGCTTGGGGAGCGCGTTCGACGTGCGCATGGGGCGAATTCTCCGGGATCTCACCCGGCGTGATGCGGATCGCCTTGGGCGGGCAGACGAATTCGCAAAGCTG
>CAYVDZ010000214.1:0-7431 GCA_964450575.1 uncultured Opitutus sp. | reverse complement strand
AAGCTGACACGACACGCACTTCTCGCGGCCGTTCGGATCCATCACCAAGGTGGGCACACCGCGGTAGCCCACCGGAATCGCCGGACGCTGCTCCGGATACTCCATCGTTTCCTTCTTCGCGACCAAGTGCTTCCACGTCGTCTTCAACGCTCCCACAATTTGTGGGACGTAGGTGCGCTCAACGAAAGTGAGCGGTTTGCGTTCGAGAGGGATGATGGCCATGAGCTGAAAAGAAGAAATCGAGGGAAAAAAGAAATAAGAAACAGGCGGCGGGGCCTTCGATGGTTCCCGTGGGTCTGGTTTCTACTTTCTTCCTTCTTACTTCTCCTTTGTTTGAATGGTTACTTCTTTGTCTTTAGCGGGTGTCGAGAAAGGCGATCGCGATCGCGTAGACGATGAGGTTGGCGATGGAGAGCGGCAGGAGTTTCTTCCAGCCAAGTTCCATGACTTGATCATAGCGGAACCGTGGAACCGTCCAGCGGACCCACATGAAGAAGAAGATCAACGCGAGGACTTTCCCGAGGAAGATCACGATCGAAAGAATTCCGACGAAGACCGGATGAGAGAAGCCGATCCAATCGACCACGGTCGCCAGCGGGATCCACGGAAGGGGATTCCATCCGCCCAGGAAGAGAAGCGTGAATACACCTGAACCGATCAGCATGTGCGCGTACTCCGCGACGAAGAAAAGCCCCCACTTGAAGGCGCCGTACTCCGTATGAAAGCCACCAACGAGATCAGCTTCCGACTCCGGCATGTCGAACGGCTGTCGGTTGGTCTCCGCAAAGAGGGCGGTCATGAAGATGAACGCCGAGACCGGCATGATAAAGATGAACCAAGTGCCGCCCCAGAAGCCCGCCAGGCTCTGGAACTCGACCACCCGACTGAAACCAAGCGTCGCTTCCCGGCCCGGAGCATTGATCCAAAGAAAGAGCGGGATCACCGAAAGCGTCATTGAAAGCTCATAGGAAATGAGCTGCGCCGAGGCACGCACCCCACCGAGGAACGGATACTTCGAATTCGACGCCCATCCGGCCAGAATCAGAGAGTATACGCCGAGAGAGCCAATCGCGAACACCGCCAGCATTCCGATATCAACGTTGGCAAGCGCGAGCGGGATGACTCGTCCGGCTTCATCCAGATAAGCCCCAAACGGAACCGCGGTGACCGTGGTCAACGCCGGGACCATCGCGAGAATCGGCGCGAGAATGAAATAGAACTTGTTCACGTGCCCCGGTAGCGCGTCTTCCTTGAACAACATCTTACCGCCGTCGGCCATAACGTGAAAAATGCCGAGGCGTTGCAGGAAAGGCCCGAGGATCGGAATCCAGCGCGCCCACGGAACCATCGCACGATTGGGGCCCGGTCGGCCCTGAATCCAGGCCGACACCTTGCGCTCCGCCATCGAGCACGCACCGCCTATCGGGAAGATAACCATGATGACGGCGAGGCCCTTCAGGACTGCCTGCACGACCGGGTGGAGGTTGGTGTAGAAATCGACCATCTCAGTTTAGATAAACGAAAAGATCACCAAGGCCGCGCCGAGCACGGTGATGGCACTCGCAGCGACGCGCATTTTCTTGGTCTCCTCGGCCAGCTCCGCCAGTTCGCGCAGCTGAGCTTTGGTGGGATGGGACGGCGTTTGCGGCTTGCGCCACGTGAGCGCGTAAAGGCCCACTCCCATCAGGAGGAAACCAACCCCGAGCCCGGTGAAAACAAGACTACGCATGATAAATTAAGCGGCGCCTCCGCCGGTCCGATGTTGCCCGCGCCGGCCGCAACAAAAGGCGCGGCCATGCTTCGACTCCAAAAAACGGATACTCCGCGGGCGCGTGCTCATGCGTTCGCCTTCGCGGGTTGGAAATGCATGGTTTCGCCTTCAACAAACGGCAGCCCGGCGAACGCGGTCGCGTCGAGCAAAAGTCCCGTCTCCGGCAGATTCGAAAACGAGATCGCTTTAAACGCCGGCACGTCCGCCGCGAGCAGCGTCCAGACCGCGTGCAACTCCGAGGGCACCGCCCCACCCCGAACCGCCGCCGTAAGCTTCGCCAGCACGACGAGATCATCGGCGACGCCCACCGGCGGCGGCACGCTTTTGAAAAACTTCTGCAGGCGAAACTGCTGATTCACGAACGTGCCGCTCTTCTCGAAGACCATCCCGGAGGGAATCACCACCTTGGCCGCAGCTACCGTCGGATTCTGATGCGTGCCGACATAAACGATCGGCACCTTCGCGAGCTGCGCCGCCGTCAGTCCGGCCATCGTCAGGTCTTCGCCCATCGAAACAATTGCCTTCACCTGGCCCCCGTCGATGGCCGCGGCCAACGCGGTGAGCTTGGCCGAAGGCAGCGCTTTGATCAGCCCGGTCACGAGAGCGCCGCGCACGTTGGAATTCCGGTCCGCGGAGATCAGGATCGTGTCCCCCTCGCCTACCCGACTGACCAAGTGCGTCGAGGCGTGCAGCGCTTCCGCCAGCTTGCGGGTCAAAAACTGTTCCTCCACGGAACTGCGGCCCGAGCCGACCACGGCCACTGCCCCTGCGGCGGCGTTGAGCAACTCGCCGGCGGCGTTGATCGCCATGTCGAGCGTGCGGTCGACACCATTGACGCGACTCGCCGTGAGCCGGTCGGTCGCGCGCACCGGCTTGTAGAGATCGCGGGCGCTATCGGAAAGCCAGGTGTCGTTCACCTCATCGTTCCGCCGTGGCGTAATGCGATAAATGATACCTTCACGCGACCACACCACCGTGTTCGCACCCACGCTCGACTCGGTGTCGATGCTGTTGGTTTGCTTGAGAAACCAGACCCGCATCTTGAAACGAAAATCCGTGCTCGTGAGCGCACCGACCGGGCAGATGTCGACAGTGTTGAGCGAGTAATTGTTCGAGAGGGCTTTTCCCGGATAGCACGTCAGCGTCGAATAGCTGCCGCGATCGATGAAGCCGAGCACGTCATCCTTGACGATCTCCTTGCAGAAACGAATGCAGCGCGAACAGAGAATACAGCGCTCATCATCGAGCGTGACGCGCGGCCCGAGCTGCGTGCGCTTCGGCTTCACGTTCTTCTGCTCAATAAACCGGGAGTAACCGCGGCCGTAGCCCGTCGATTGTTCCTGCAGTTTGCATTCACCGGCTTGATCGCAAATCGGGCAATCAAGCGGGTGATTAATGAGGAGAAACTCCATCACGCCCTCGCGACAGTCCTTGATCTGAGGCGTATTCGTCCGGATGTGCAGACCGGGAGATGCATTGGTCGCGCAGCCAATCTGCGGCCGGGGAATCCAGTTGATCTTCTGCTTGCCCGTCGCCGGATCCATGATCGGCGCCTTCGTCGCAGGATCGACCGCCGGCATGCCCATTTCGATGAGACACATCCGGCAGTTGCCCACGATCGAGAGCTTCGGGTGATAACAATAATACGGTACATCCACCCCGACCAGCCGCGCGGCTTCGATGACGTTCGTGCCTTTGGGCACGGAGACATCCTTGCCGTCGACATTGACGGTGACGAGGTCGGGTTTGGTCGGAGCGATCATTTCAGGAAATCAAAACAGAGCCCACGCAACAATCAGACGAGTTCGAGGGCGCCGTCGGCTTTGGCGACCTTCTTCGTTTCAGGATAGGATTTAAACTCATCGCCGAATTTCGCGATGAAACTCTGCGTCGGCCAGGAACACGCCTCCCCAAAGGCGCAGATCGTGCGACCGGCGATTTGGTCCGCCACACTCTTGAGCAGCACGCCGTCGTCGGCCCGGGCAGTGTCGTGGACCATGCGTGCCGTGATTTTTTTCATCCACAGCGAGCCTTCCCGACACGGCGTGCACTGACCACAGCTCTCGTGGGCGTAGAACGCGTTGATGTTGGCGAGCGCCTCAACCATGTTGACCGAGTCGTCCATCACGATCACGCCGCCCGAGCCACCCATGGTGCCGGCCGCCGCGAGCGTATCAAAGTCCATCGGCAACTCCTCAACCGTCAGGGTCCGCGTCGAGCCGTCCTTGTTTTTCAAGGTGAACGTCTCACCGAATTTGAGAATCTTCGCCGACGAGCCCCCGGGAATGACGGCCTTGAAGGTGCGCCCCGGCAACGGGCCGCCACAGACCTCGTTGAGCAACTCGCCCAACGTGATCTTGCCGACCTCATATTCATAATAACCCGGCTTCTGCACGTGTCCGCTCACGCAGAGCAGACGGGTGCCAGTATTGTTCGGCGTGCCGATCTTCGCGTACTCATCGCCACCCATGTCGACGATGTGCTTCACGTGACAGAGCGTCTCGACGTTGTTCACGATCGTCGGACATTGATACAGCCCGAGCACCGCGGGGAAATACGGCGGCTTGATCCGCGGATACGCCCGCTTGCCCTCGAGCGACTCGATGAGACCGGTCTCTTCGCCGCAAATATAGGCGCCAGCGCCCCGATGGACGTAGATCTCACAGCTATAATCCGTCCCCAGAAGATTCGGCCCGACCAGATTTGCCGCCCGCGCCTCAGCAATTGCCTTTTCGAGAATTCGCGCACCGTGGGGAAACTCGCCGCGAATATAGATATACGCCTGCTTCACGTTATTCGCCCAGCAGGAGATCATCACGCCCTCGATCATCTGGTGCGGATCCTGGTGAATGATATAGCGATCCTTGAAGGTGCCGGGCTCGGATTCGTCGGCGTTGAAAATCAGGTAAATGGGTTTGCCGCTCTTCCGGTCAACCAGACCCCACTTCACTCCGCACGGGAAACCCGCGCCGCCGCGACCGCGCAGCCCGGATTTTTTCACCTCGTCGATGATGGCCGGCGGCGGCATCCGCACCGCCTTCTTCAAGATCTCATAGCCACCATGGCGTTGATAGCAGGCGAGATCGTTGGTGTAGCCTGGCTCATCGATATGCTTGAAGATGAGTCGACGTTGTTGCGGCGCTGCCATGGATGAAATTGTTTTTACCGCTGCGGAATTGTGATGCTGGGCTTCTGGATTAACGGCGCTGCGCCGCTTCCTGCTTGAGGCTGGCGCTGAGCTGCTTCGCTTTCGCGACATCGACCTTTTCGTGCAGATCGTCATCGATCATCACCACCGGAGCGGTGCCACAACTGGCGAGACACGCGACGAACTCGATCGTGACTTCGCCAGCAGGCGCGACTTCGCCACGATGGGTGTTAAATTCCTTTTCGAAGGTCTCACAGGTCTTGTAGCCGCCCATCAGCGCGCACGACAGCGTCCGGCAAACCTTGATATGACGCCGCCCAATCGGCTTCTGCCGAAACATCGGATAGAACGTCACCACTTCGTACACGTTGATCGGCTGCAACTCGAGCTTCTGCGCGATCCACTCGATCGCTTCCTGGGAAATATAGCCGACGTCCTCCTGAATGGCATGCAGCAGCATCAGGACCGCGCTCCGCTTTACCGGATAATGCGTGATCACCTCGTCGATCTGGCGAAGCGTTTCAGGTTTAAGATTCATCAGGATTTCAAACAGGTTGACCACGGATTACACGAATTACGGATTCAATCACCGTATACACTGCCTTTATCCGTGTTATCCGTGTTATCCGCGGTTAAGGTCTGAGGTTTGCCGCACGCGATGGTAGGATTTTAAATACATTGTGGAATGCTCAGGATCGCTCCTGCGACTGCGATGACGATGAAGATCGAAGAGTTCAAAATGCATTGGTTTGAGATGCTCGCGGCTCCACTCTCACCGATCGCATTCCCCCATCACGAAGTCGAGTGAGCCCAGGATCGAGACCACGTCGGAAATCAGGCAACCGACGCAGATTTTCGGGAGAATCGATAGATTACAGAACGAGGGTGAACGAATCTTCAGCCGGTACGGCACACCACCGCCCTTGCTCACAATAAAGAACCCCAAAATCCCCTTGGGATTCTCCGCTTCGAAATAGACTTCGCCGGCCGGCATCTGCGGGCCTTCGGTCACGATCATGAAGTTCTGAATGAGCTCTTCCATCGAGCTCATGACCTTGGCCTTCGGCGGCGCAAAAATCTTCTTTGCGTCCGTCGCGTACCACGGCCCGTCCGGAAACTTCGCCACCGCTTGCTTGATGATTCGCACCGACTGCCGCATCTCTTCGCCGCGGACGAGATAGCGATCATAACAATCGCCCTTCGTCCCGACCGGCACGTCAAACTCATAGTTCTCGTAGCCGGAATAAGGCTTGTCCTTGCGCAAATCCAGACCGACGCCGGAGCCGCGCAGATTCGGCCCAGTCAGACCATAGCTCAACGCATCTACTTTCGAGATCACACCCACCCCAACTGTGCGATCCTGGAAAATCTTGTTTCGGGTCAGCAACGCGAGCGTCTCCTCGAGGATCGGCGGGAACTGATCACAGTACGCGTTCACCCGCCCCACCCAGCCTTCGGGCACATCACGCATGAGCCCCCCAACGCGGGTATAACTCGTCGTGAAACGCGCACCCGTCAGCTCCTCAAACAAGCGATAAAGCTTCTCCCGCTCGTTCAGACAATAGAGCAACACGGACCACGCTCCGACATCGAGACCGAAGGCACCCAGGCCCATCAAATGCGCCGAGATGCGCGCCATTTCCGCCGTGATCACGCGAATGGCTTCGCAGCGCGGGGGGACTTTGAGGCCGGCGAGCCGTTCGACCGCGATGGCATAAGCCATGTTGTTCGCCAGCGGAGCCAAATAGTCCAACCGGTCCGTGTAAGGCACGAACTGGTTGTAGGTCATGCTCTCGGCGATCTTTTCATCGCCGCGATGGAGATAGCCCACGACCGGATCGGCCTTCGTCAGGATCTCGCCGTCCAGCTCCATCTGCAACCGGAGCACGCCGTGCGTCGACGGGTGCGAGGGCCCCATCGAGAGCGACATCTTCTCGGTCTGAAATTCCTCCGGCGCGTTGTCCGCACCAGCCGCCGACTTCGCCGCGTTGTCTAAAAATGAATGTTCGGTGGCCATCAGAAGCAGCTAAGTTGTCCGCGAATCACGCGTACGAACGCCAGAGATTCGAACCAGAAAGTGCAGGGATGAACGTTCATTCGCGTGAGGTGGGAGTCGGATGCCATCATTCCTTCACCTGGCGGAGGTCGCTTTGATCCGGCCGAGCCCGGCGGTCGCTCCAGCTTTCATCTTTCGCCCGGGGCTCCGCTTCGGTGAGATTGATCTCACCGCTCGAGGCGACAAACGGTCCGCCCTCCATTGGCGCGGCGATTACGCGGGTGCCGGTTTCCTCGGCGATATCCGCCACCGGCAAATCCGTTTCGATGCCAGCCAACGGAAAATCCTTCCGCAGCGGGTAATAAGGATAACCGTCCCACATCAAAATCCGGCGCAGATCCGGATGCCCTTCGAAGGTGATCCCAAACATGTCGAAGCACTCCCGCTCGTGCCAGTTGGCGCCAGCCCACAAGTGAACCACGCTCGGTGCCGTCGGCGCCACGTCCGACCCACCAC
>CAYVDZ010000213.1:0-7936 GCA_964450575.1 uncultured Opitutus sp. | reverse complement strand
ATGCGTCTACCAGGCAATGGAAGCAGGCGCCATCATCGCCAAAGGAGGAGAGGCAAATCTGGTCTATTGGCTGAGGAATATTAATCTAGTAGCAGCATTTCTCCCTGGGGTTATCTGGTTGCAAACCACGGCGATAATCGAATCTGAAAAGCCGACCAGAAAGATATTCGCGAGAATGATACCTTGGTCCGCCCTGACTATAATGCTTTGCGCCCTCACATTCCAAGAGACATTTTTGGTCGAAAGTACCGGCGACCGGTTAACACGCGGGGCAGCTTATATAACGTACATTACAATTGCAACTATCTCAATCTCCTACTGCCTGTATCAATCTTATTATAAACTACATACTCTCAAAGGCATCAGGCGAACAGAACTCCAATTCCTCAGTTTTTCAATTGGAACAGCAGCACTTATGTTGGCCCTATTCAATACTATCGGAAACATATTCGATATACGCACCCTAAACCGATCAAGCATCGTTATTGTTTTTGCTGCTTATGTTCTAATTGCCTGCGCTCTGATTTTCCATCGGGTTTTCAATGCCCGTCAGATTTTTGCTTTTCTGGTTCAAAAGACGATTCTCGCAGGCCTCTTGTGCTTTGGAATCATTTATCTTCCGGCTGTCGTGATGCCGGCCCTAACAAATCCTTCGGCTCAAGTATTCAGTATTTTGGCATCCACCGCGGGGGTTATTTGGCTAAACCGGCGTTCACAGAGACTATTGGGAATAGATGGCGATCAAATGATCGCTGACATGCGCCGATCGTTGATCGACCTCTCGCTCGAAGAGGCTAATACTGAAAAACGCCGACTCGCCTGCGAAAGGATGCTCGTAGAACACTTTTCTGCCAGCGAGATCATCGTCCATTCGCAGGACAAGAGTGCGCGCAGCCGCAGACCGCTGGCCTTGCCTAAATTCAGCGCGGCCTACCACTGTCTCGCCAAGACCAGCTGGGCCACGCCCGAGTCTCTCCAGCGACAGCGGTCATCCCCTGCCTCACAAGAGCTCCGGGACTTTTTGGCGGCTCAATCGCTCGGCGTAATGGTGGCGGTGCCGCGCGGCAGCCTAAACCCGTCCTTGATCGTTGCCCTCGGGATCAAGACCAACGACGCACCGTTTACTTATCCCGAAGTCCTGAGGTTGCAAAACATCGCCGAGCTTATGGACAATATGCTGACCCGCTCGCAGCTCAGCACTCAGGCCGCTCTACAGGCAAAAATGGAGCACCTGGCCATGATGTCCCGGGGTCTCGCCCATGACCTGAAGAATCTCATCACTCCTATTTCGTCCTACCTTGTACATACGAAAGCCCGTCATCAGTTCGGCACCCTGGAAGCGGGCGTCCATGAATCGGCGCAGCGTTCCGTAAACGTGATGAACGAATATGTTCGGGAAGCACTGTTGTTCTCTGAAAACATGGCCTTAACCTATGAGTCCGTGCATATCGGCCGCATTTTCGCGGACGTGCGGGCGATCACGTCGAGCCGAGGGGAGCAGGCCGGCGTGAGGGTTGAGACCGTCATCACCGCGATCGAGTTCGTTCAGGCGGATGGGGTGCTTCTGCAACGGATGCTGGCAAATTTAGTCACGAACGCCATCGATGCGTCTCCTCGCGGATCCGAGGTGACGGTTCACATCAGACCAAGTTCAATCGGTTGGATCCGGCTCCAGGTAATCGACCACGGCTGCGGGATCCCCGCCGAGCACATGGAACGTATCTTCGACCCCTACTTCACCACGAAGGAATTTGGCGAAACCATGCGCGGATTCGGACTGGGCCTGACTATCACCCAAAAGATCGTCCAGCTTCACCAAGGTAAAATCAGCGTGCAGAGTATTCCAGGTCGTGGAGCCACCATCACGATTGATTTGCCCGACTCACCTCGCGGAATGACCACCGCCAGTCGAAGCGAAGATTTGGCCCCAGCCCTCAACGTTCATAACAACGCACACTATGAGTCGTGACCCCATCGACGCAATGACCCCCCGAATCCTGGTGGTGGATGACGAAAAGCAGGTTCATGCCTCGGTTCGTCTCAGACTCGGTCGGGAGTACGATCTCGTCTTTATAACTGAAGGCACCGTCGCGCTCGAGCGACTCAAGGAGGAACGCTTCGACCTTTGTATCGCCGATATTCACATGCCCGGAATGGACGGATTGCGCTTCGTCGAGTTGGCGCAGGAATTGGATCCAGCCCTCGGTTTTGTAATCCTGAGTGCATTTGGATCGGATGAGAACCTTCGGCGCGCAATTCCGCTTCGGGTCTTCGACTTTATCGCCAAGCCACTGCCGGAGCGACTCGGGTTTGAGGCGCGAATCCCCGACTGGGTCAACCGAACCCGCCTCCAGCGGCGGGACAGCGGTCTGGCCACAAATGCCCATTCCATCGCCGCTGACCTTGCCTCGGCCCAGCTGGCCCACGAAGTCGAACTTGTGGCTTCCGAAACCGCCCGTGATGCGTTGCTGCAGACCGCCAATCTTCTAACCACGATTCACGCCCATCTCATCACAGCTCTATCCTTGTTCTCCACCCGTTCGAAAGCCGAGCCGGGGCATGCGCACTTGCAACGAAATTTGGATGAAGCTCGCAAGACCGCCGACGCTGCCATGACCGTGGCCGAGGGCTTCTTCGACTCAGCGTACGGCAGCCGGGACCATTCCCCGGCACTGGTGAATTCAGGCATTGCCCTGGCGGTCGATATCGCTCGACGCATGAACCGCGCCGATGAACAAAACAAGGCAGTCGATTTCCAACCCGTTGACGAGTTGATCACTGTGCGGGGCATCTCAGGCATCGAGTTTCTCCTGATGATGGTTCCAAGCATCGGTGTCGCGCTCGCCTGCGCGTTCCCGAACTCGACCGTGGGTGTCCGAGGACAATATCTAACCCGCCTCGACGCCGCTCCCCGGGACGCAAAGACGAAGGACTTTCTTTGGATGAACCGTCGCCACGCCGTGATCAGCCAGCCCGGAGTGCTTATCACGGTCACGGCCGTGGCGCCTGCTTTCTCGAGAGCCGACGCCGAAGCTTGGACAAAAAGCACCTATGCCCCACTCGCCACCGTGACGGCAAGGGGCCTCGTTGGTGGTCTCCAGAAATGCCGTGGGCTCCTCGGCTTGGCTGTCGTACCGTCGGCCGACGAGTTCCGACTCGTGCTCGCGCTACCGGTTTGAGCCGACATTTTCCCCTGGAAACCGCCGCGTGATCGCGATCATTTCCACGGCACCCCAGGAACGCGCTGCACTGCAGGCCCTCTGCAAGGACCATCGTTGGCCCGTGGTCGGCTGTGATTCGGTCCGCGCCTTCAAACGTCTCCTCGCGAAATCGACCCCAAAAGTAGTGCTAACCCGAGGACACCTCGCCGACGGCTTCGGCGATAAGGTGCTATTTATCGCACCTCCCGGAGCCCGCAAAGTGGTCCTGCTCGCGGCCGGCACACCCTCCGGCATTGAAGCCCGCACCGTCCTGCTGGGAGCCGACTGCGTACTCCGCGACCCTGTTCGCATCGATGTGCTGCGTGAATACCTCGCGAAGTATATGTCCGCGGCCGCCCACCAGCCGGCCATTTCAAGCGCTCCCAAGTTCATCTCCCTGGCCGGCATGAACGTCGATGTAATGGAACGACAACTACACGGAACCTGCGGCTTGGTTAAGCTCACCCCACGCGAAATCGCGCTCGCGCAAATCCTGGTGGAAGCCGAGGGCGAGGTCGTCACCTATGAACTCCTTTATCAGGAACTCATGGGGCGTAGTTTCGATGGGGATACGAGTAACATGCGCGTGTTGTTCGGAAAGCTGACCACATCAGGGGAAAAGGCCGGAACCGACCTGCGGAAGTGGATCCAGGTCATCCGCAAAACCGGATATCGCTATCACGGCGAGAGCCGGGATCCGATTGGGACGTTGTCCGCTCCGCAGCCCCCTCCGCTCGGCGCAGCTTTGGAAGGCTCCCCGGCCGGTCTTCCGAACGGATCGCAGCTCCGCATCGTTGGGCACGTTACGGAAAAATTACACTAACGGCGTTGGATCGCAGCGGAATTGACCGCGTTGTGGTCATCACACCGCTCCTCTCCCTCGGCCGCAATCACGCGACCAAGGGACGGTGCTTCAACTCCCAGACTCGATCATGAACTCGTCCGACTTCGCCAATATCCGCTCGGTGGTCATCCTTAAATCCGACCGCCTGTACTCCGAGATGCTTCGTCAATCCGCCGTCACCGTCTTCCCTGCCGCGCGAATCACCGTAACCACCACCGTCGAGGCCGCTGCGGACGCGTTGCGCGCCGAGCGTGCCGACATTTTTGTCACCGGCGTGGGCGCTGCGCTCGAAGGCGACGTGATCGAGTTACTGGCGAAATCGGCAGACGTGGCATCCCTGGCAGATCATGTCCTGGTAGTTACATCACGTCGAGAATACCGTGTCCTTTCCTGCCTCCGGGCATTGGATATCGAAGGTGTCTTCGATTCCATCGGTGAAGCCCCCGAGAACTTCTCTGATGCACTCCGCGCCGTCGCCAGTGGCCGTCGGTACTGGAGCCAGTCCATCCTCCAGCATATGCAGCAAATGAACACCGTCGGAGGTCACTTCCGCCTGCTGACCGCATGCGAGCAGCTGGTGCTGTCCGTCGTCGGTGATGGGTGCGACGACATCGTCGCCGCCCGGGAACTCGGGCTGAGCCCCTCCACGGTGTCCACGGTCCGGCGGGAACTGCATCGCAAACTCGGCGTGCAGCACCGCGGAGAACTGGTCCGCGTCGCCGCTCAAAACGGATTCGTGCGGTTCACCCCCGTCGGAATCGTACGCCCTGGATTCGCGATGCTTTCAGCCGCTTATCAGGCCCGCCGGTTAAAGCGGTCAGAACCGCCCCTCTCGTTACAACCGTCTCCCACTCTCAAATCGCCCGTGCTTAAAGCCGCTGCCTTGGGCGCCCGACGCCTCTCCGGTTAACTCCTCAGATAGAAGAAGCCCGGCCCACCACGTCGCGGACTGTCGACCAGTTGCGCCGTTTCGCGAGGAACTCCTGATTCACGATTGCGGGATAATCACCGCAACCGTATCAGCGCAGGGCGATCATGCATCTCTCCGGCATTTACATCCATCCCGTGAAATCGCTCCGCGGATACGCCGTCGAGACCTGCGAAGTTGATTCCCTGGGGCTTGGAGGTGACCGCCGCTATATGGTGGTGGACGAAGCCGGTCGCTTCCTCACCCAGCGGACACTTCCGATGATGGCCTTAATCGAAACGAAGCTCACCGACTCCACCCTCATACTCTCTCGTTCCGGGCGCGGCTCAATTGACGTTCCAAACGTCAACCATCCCTCGATGCGACCCGCCACCGTCAGCGTCTGGAGCAGCATCGGACTGATCGCGGAGGATTGCGGTGACGAACCAGCTAAATGGTTAACCGCCGCACTTGGAAAAGACTGTCGACTCGTCCGCGCAGGCCCGGCCTTTCACCGCCCCGTCAAAAAGGCTGATTTGATGCAACCTGACGCTCTGGTCAGTTTCTCCGACGCGTACCCATTTCTCGCCATCGGCGAAGCCTCATTATCGGAGCTCAATGACCGGCTCGTCGCACGAGACGAAGAAGCGCTCCCCATGAATCGCTTCCGGCCAAATCTTGTGATCAACGGTGCCGCTCCTTTCGCGGAGGATCGTTGGAAACGCTTCCGAATCGGCGACGTTATTTTTCGAGCCGCTGGCCCTTGCGCCCGCTGCAGTGTCACCACCACGGACCAGCACACCGGCGAACGTGGCAAAGAACCTCTTCGCACTCTCGCGTCGTATCGCCGCGACCCCGACGACTCCACGCAGATAAACTTTGGCCAGAATCTCGTGCACGAGACGAAATCCGGCATCCTGCGCTTGGGCGACCCCGTTGAACTCTTTGATTGAACGAAAGCACCATTCTCGCGCAAGGGTCGACCAAACGCGGACGCCTCAACAAGGACTAAGAAGGAAATTTCTGGGGCCGCAGATTTCACGTGTCCACGCGACCTCTTCTACTCCGACTCACTCACGCGCCCACGCCGGGCTTTTTGCTTCGCCCGCCGGTGCTTGGATTCGACCATGCGGGCCTTCTGTCCGCGGCTCTTCTGACGTGTCCGCCGGCGCTCCGCTTCCCGTGCGGCCGTCACCTCGGCCCGCGCTGCTCGCTGCCGGCTTTCCAGCTTCCTGCACAGCTCTTTCCAAGCCCATTCGCGATTAGCCGCTTGCGAGCGCTCGCGTTGGCAGCGCACTTCGATCCCCGTGGGACGATGCAGGAGCCAAACCGTCGAACTGGTCTTGTTGATCTTCTGGCCTCCGGGCCCGGATCCTCGCACAAACCGCTCCTCGACCTCGGCGGAATTTGTGCCGAGGGCTTCCAAACGAACCGCAATTTGAGTTGGTAAAGCCATGGCGCCCGCGTTTCCTCTCAGGGAAACTTATCCGCACCCGCCGAGTCAAACCGCTCCTTGCGCTTGCCCAGCTCCTCCCGCCGGGCTTCAACTTAACATTTCACCCGCCACTCGCTTCGGCTCTCCGCCCCTTATGATGACAGGTCCTGCTTGGTCCCAGAAACTCCGCGACGAAATCGGCAAAGCCGTCATCGGCCAGGACGCCGTCATCGAACGACTGCTCGTGGCGCTCCTCGCCAACGGACATGTCCTCCTCGAAGGCATGCCGGGTTTGGCGAAGACGCTCCTCGTGAAATCCCTCGGAACTGCGCTCGGCGTGCAGTTCGAACGCATCCAGTTCACGCCTGACCTGCTGCCGAGCGACGTCGTCGGCACCATGATTTTTCAGCCCAAGAACGGCGAGTTCTCCGCCCATCGCGGACCCATCTTCGCCAATCTGGTCCTCGCCGACGAAATCAACCGCGCTCCCGCCAAGGTTCAGAGTGCGTTGCTCGAAGCGATGCAAGAACGCCAGGTCACGATCGGCGGTCAAACGCATCCGTTGCCCAAGCCGTTTTTCGTCATGGCAACCCAGAACCCGATCGAACAGGAGGGCACGTATCCCCTACCCGAAGCCCAGACAGACCGTTTCCTCTTTAAACTGATCGTCGATTATCCGAGCGCCGAAGAAGAGTCCTCGATGATGCAACGGTGGGGCCAAGTCACAAAGCAGCCCGCCTTGGTGCCGGCTTCAAGCGGTGAAGAGTTGCTGATGCTCCGCGCCGAGGTCGATCTCATCCATCTTTCGCCCGCCGTCCAAGGTTACATCCTCGCTCTCGTCCGCGGCACGCGCGCCTTGGCCGAACGTAACGGCAGCGCGAAACGCTACCTCAACTTCGGAGCGTCCCCGCGGGCTTCGCTCGCCCTCTATCAAGCCGGTCGCAGCCTCGCCTGGTTGCGCGGGCAGGACTATGTTTCCCCCGCCCTCATTCAGGAAATCGCGGTCGACGTCATGCGCCACCGCATCGGTCTCACCTACGAGGCCGAAGCGGAGGAAATCACCACCGACAAGATCATTGCGCAAGTGATCGAGCGCACGCCGATTCCTGCCTCGTAACCAGCTCCGACCGGTTCGCTCCTCCGTTCTGCGGGCGCTCCGCCCGTTTCCGAATCACCGCCTTGGCTCTAACCTCCCAATCATCGTCGAACGCTCCGACGGCTTCAACCGCCTCGCCGCTGGCGTTGCTCCGCCAACTCGAATGGCGCGTGCGCCATGCGGTGGAAAACGTGTTGAGTGGCGAATACCGTTCCGCCTTTCGCGGGCGCGGCATGGAGTTCGATCAGGTCGTCAAATACGAGTTCGGCGACGATGTCCGCGACATCGACTGGAACGTCACCGCCCGCCTCGGCGAACCGTATCGAAAAAAGTTCGTCGAGGAGCGCGAGGTCACGCTGCTGCTCGTGTTCGAAGATTCCCCGTCGCTGCATTTCGGTTCCGGAGCCCAATCCCAACGCGAAGCGCTGCTCGAACTCGCCGGGCTCGTGATGCT
>CAYVDZ010000212.1:7247-8015 GCA_964450575.1 uncultured Opitutus sp. | reverse complement strand
GTGGCGGCCTCTACGCGAAAGGCCAGCCATGAACCCCGAACCCCGATTTCACCCCGATCCGACCCCGACTCGGGGTCGCCCCTCTATGTTACCCCGAACCCCGACGCCCCTATATGTAGGGGCTCGGGTGCAGGGGTTAGATATAAAGGTCATTCTCAATGATCTGCAGCCGGAGGGTTTTCAGCCATGATCACCGCCGACCGCCAGGCCGCCCGTGATGCCGAATACGCCTCTGCGTACCGTGTATGGTTCGCCACCTTACATCCCGAAGAACGCACTCGGCTCACCGCCGAAGGCCTTGGTCAACCCGACATCTCCCGCCACACATCCACACGTGAGCAAGATGAGTCCGTCATCACGCGCACGGAGTCGCCGGAGTCACAGCCCGGCGATGACCTGACGTTCACCGCACCAAGCGCGCCGAGCTCGACGCAGACACCCGCCGACCCCGGCACCGACTCGTCGCCATCGCTCAACGCCTCCGACATTCTCGCCTCGTTCTGCGCTCGGATCCGTTCTCACCCTCATCCGCTATTAGCCTTCGATGCCGCCTGCTATGCCTCCGGCCTGATGGACGTCGAAGGCCTCAGCGAAACCGCACTCGCCGCCCGTCATGGCGTCACCCGAGCCGCGTTCTCCAAACTCGTCATTCAATGGTCCCAGACCTTCGACCTGGCTCCTTCCCGTGGCATGCGTTCCAAACGCGCCCGCCAATCCTATCGCAAAGCACGCCTCAAGTTCCTCGCCAAATCCCACGATCACCATGTC
>CAYVDZ010000212.1:0-7237 GCA_964450575.1 uncultured Opitutus sp. | reverse complement strand
CGCCTCCGAGATCAACGTCGCCTTTTCGGAGGCAAGCGCCACCGCCGCCAAGGCCTCGCTCAATGCCCGTCAAGCCGTCGCCCGCGCGCTCGAGTGCGGTCGCCTCCTCAATCTCCAAAAGAACGGCCTTCCGCACGGCACATGGCAGGACTGGCTCGCTGTCCATTGTCCTTCGATCTCCGCTCCCACGGCCCGACGCTACATGCGACTGGCGAAACAATCACATGGGGGTGTTTTGGAGAACGCCGCCGGTCTCCGCCAAGCCTATCTCGCCACGGGGGTCTTGCCAGAGTCCCCACGCACCCGAGGCGCGCCCCACGCCAACGACCCCACTGTCTCCTTCGTGCGCGGGCTCGATCATTTCCGCCGTTGGTTTCACCAACGAACCGACGAGCTCCCGCTCGACAAATGGACCCCTGAAGCCCGCCGTCTTCTCAGGAATGAGCTTATGTGGTTCAAGAAACTCCACGACAGTCTCGCCGCATGATCGTCCTCCAACGCCATCACTCGCTCCGCTCGTTCGGCGAACAGGCTAACGCGCTTCGACCTCGCCCGTGGTAACTCGCCCGCAGACGGCACCCGTCGCCCGGCCTCCATTCCGCTACGCGCGTCCGTTCCGCCTCCGTTCCGCTCCGGTCGCGGACTGCCGGGCCGCAACGCTCCTCGCCCCAGGCTTCGGCGGCCTCGTACCGAGACCACCTGCGCCAACGATCGGGGCTGCGGGCGTTGCGGCTGATCCGGCAGACCGCTCCCTCCGCGGCCCGGTGGCTCCACTCCCGCACTTCGCTCCATTCCGGCCGTTCGCCAGGTGCCGACTGCTCATCTGTCCGGCACACAACGCGTCCTCCCCCAAACCAAACTCTAGCGGGGCGAGACGACGCGGGACGCAACAATGACCAACGTACTGCCGTACCGAAATCCACCCGCGCCGACTCGCCCGCAAAATGCGACCCGCCTCCGCTCTCGTTCCTCGGGCTCCGTCGTTAGAACATCAGCCGCTCTTTCGCTCCGCTCTCTCGCCACCCAACATAAATCGCGCGCTGCAACGGACCGATGATTCTCCTGTACGCCCCCGCACCCGTTGCGCCAGCCAGCACGGCGTTGCGACGGCACGCGCTGGCGGCTACGCCGTCCCACGTCGTGTCCGACGTCACGTCCGTGCTGGCTGTCACACCGGCTGCTATGCTGCCACGCACAATCCGACGATATGTAAAGCGTGCTCTATTTCGGGCCTCCGGCCCTGAGCATCCACTCCGCTACGCTCCGTCGCATTACATATCGCGTGATTGTGCGTCAGCAGCAGGGGCTCCCATCCGAATGTTTTTCGATATGAAGCGCGCGAACCAAATTCTAGAGGCGCCGAGCCGCCGGTCTAAAAGGATATATCAGAGGCGCTCTCGCGCCGGCCAATAATGCCCCCGCCCCCGCCCGGTTCCGTCCTCGCTCGAGTGCGATAGCCCGCCTCGAAATGGTCGCAGTCTGTCACCTCAGCGGTCCCGTCGCCAGGCGCCCCCCGGCGCTCTCTCGCTACGCTCTTTCGCTGGGGAGCTTCCCCCCGCCGCCCAGCCGGCGCGGTGGCCCCGCGCGTCCTCGCCGCGCCGCTGCGCTGGCGGCTCGGCGCGCTTGCGCCCCTCTGGGCCGCCGCAACAAACCCGACCCAGCGCGGCTCCGCCGCGCCCCAAACCAACCCGCGCTCCGCGCGGCTAAAACCCTACGCGCATTTTAAACCGTCGCCGTGTTCGCCTCCGCGCACCGTTTCCGACGTTCCACCTTTTCCACTTTTCCGATTTCCCACCTTTCCGATTTTCCGACCTCTCGTTGACACCCGCCCTCGGGCGATGCCCGTCGCCGTCGCCAAATCCGGAAAGCCCGGCCGTTTAACGAAGTTCAGCACCGCTCTCTTCGACCGCGTCGTCGAGACTGTGCGCGACGGCGCCCCGACCGCTACGTCCATCGAGCGCGAAGGCCTCGACCACTCGACGTTCTACCGTCACCTCCAGCGCCACCCCGATCTGGTTCCCGCGCTGCAGGCCGCCCAGCTTCACCGCGACCGCGTTCGCAACGTCGCGCGGATTGAAGATGCCGAACTGGAATTGAAACGCCGTGGCATCGACGGATGGACCGAGCCCGTCTTCGACGCGAAAGGAAATCAGTGCGGCGAACGGCGGCGCTACTCCGATGCCTGCCTCATTTTCTTTCTCAAGGCGCACAAGCCCGACACCTATGCCGATAGGGCGACCACCGTCGTCGCGACTCAGGTCAACATTACTCCGGATCGTGAGAAGGAAATCATGCGCGAGTGGCGCTCGCGTCTCGGGGCCGTGGAGCCTCCACAAATCGCACCCGCCCCCACCGAGTCAGAGTGTCCGCCACCTCGGTCCGGCGACCACTCGTGAGCTCCCGCAAAACGAAGCCCTCGGACAAGAGCGCCCCAAAACTGCGGATCACGCCGCTCGATCTTCTCCTGCCGTACCAACGAGCCTGGGTCGGCGACACCGCCCGCTTCAAAATCTGGCTGAAGTCGCGACAAATTGGCGGCTCCCTCGCCGCTGCCTTTGAGGTCGTCGCCGATGCCATCGAGACCGGCGGCGATTGGGTCATCCTGAGTGCCGGCGAGCGTCAGGCCCTGGAGTTCATGGAGAAGGTCAACCGCGCCGCCTCGATCTTCTGCGACGCCGTTACCTACACCTCCGGCCGGGAGTACCGCCCCGACATCCAGAAATCCCAGCTCCGCTTTCCCAACAACGCTCGCATCCTCGCTCTACCGGCCAACCCTGCGACCGCGCGCGGATACTCGGCCAATCTCGTCCTCGACGAGTTCGCCTTCCATGAAGACCCCGAAGAGATCTGGCGCGCGGTCTATCCCATCATTTCCAATCCGCTTCGCGGTCGCCTGAAACTCCGCGTCATTTCCACGCCCGCCGGTCGTAACAATAAATACTTCGACCTCTGGGAAAACGCTCCGGATTTCTCACGCCACAAGACGACCGTTTACGATGCGGTCGATCAGGGCCTTGCCCTCAACATCGACGAACTCCGTCTCAATCTCGGTGATCCCGAGGGTTGGGCGCAGGAATTCGAATGCCAATTCATGGAGCACTCGTCGCAGGTTTTCCCTGCGGAGTTGATCAAAGGATGTGAGAGTGCCGACGCCTCGCTCGACGCCACCCTCGACCAGTTCTCCACCGCCGGCCGTCTCCGTCCCGTATTGTTTCTCGGAATCGACATCGGCCGGAAGCGCGACCTGACCGTCGCCTGGACCTTGGAGCGTACCCACACCGGCGCTCTCATCACCCGTGAGGTTCTGGTCCTCGACCGCGTCTCGTTTCCCGAACAGGAAGCCATCCTGCTGCCCCGCGTCATGGCCGCCGCCTACACCGCGATCGATGCCACCGGCATCGGCGGGCCCGTCAGCGAACACCTCGCTGCCGCTTTGGATGACACCCGGCTCGAGGCCGTGACATTCACCGCCGACCGCAAACGCGAACTCTTCGAACGCCTCAAGAAGGCGCTGCAAGCCCGCGCCATTCAACTGCCTGCCGCCGCTGTCATTCGGGATGACCTCGGCAGCCTTCAGCGGATTGTCAGTCCCGCCGGGGTTATTCGCTACGCCGCAGCCCGCACCGCCGACGGCCATGCCGATCGCTCCACCGCCCTTGCGCTGGCCTTGCACGCCTCTCACCGCAATCCCTCGGCCGGTTGCGGCGCCTTCGCGGCGCACCGCCTTCCGACCGGCCTCAACTCCCGTCATCGTCCTACGCTCACGCGTTACCGCGCCGCGTGGTCGCGATAACACCACGGTCTTCTTATGCCTCGCAAATTTTCCAAAAACGCTGCTCCGATCATTCGGCCTTCCGCTCGCGATTTCGAGCCGCAGCTCTTCGGCCGGAGCCTTTCGCCCGCATCACTCGGCGCTCTGCTTGACGCCGGCGCCCGCGGCGCCCTCAACGAGCAAAACGATCTTTTCAATCTCATGGAGGACACGTGGCCGCGATTGCGCGCCAATCTCCAGAAGATCAAAAATGCCATCCGCAAACTGCCGCTCAACGTGCAGCCGCAGACCCCAAAGAATGGCAAACCCTCTCCGATTGCCCAGGAGAAAGCGGACTTCATTGAGTCCGCCCTCCACGTTCAATGTGGGATGGCCGATACCACGCGGCGCCCCTTGGGTCCCGCCGTCTATGAATTGATGGACGCTGTCGCCCGCGGCTTCTCCGTCGTCGAGATCGATTGGGAGACGCGCAGTGATGGCTTCATCGTCCCCGCCGGTTTCCGTCGCGTGCCGATGCGTTATCTGGGTATCGATACCGATGGATCGCTCGCGTTGCGGGTGCCGCCGGTCCGCACCTCGGCAGCCCAGTTTTCCAATTTCCCTCTCTCTCAGTTCTCCGCCTTCCCCGACAAGTTCCTCATCGGAATCTTCCGATCGAAATCCGGTGCCCTCGGGGAAACGGCGCAACTCCGCAGCCTCGCACCGCTCTGGCTCGGCCACATGCTCGGTTGGGAGTGGCTCCTCCAAAAAGCTGAACTCTTCGGTACTCCCCTTCGCTGGGCGAATTACCCGTCCACGGCGACGCAGGGAGAAATCGACGCGATTACCTCGGCCTTACGCAACATGGGCACCGCCGCCTGGGGCGCCTTCCCGCAAGGCACCAATCTCCAAATCGTGCAGGGCTCGGCGCCCGGCGGCACCGGCCCCAACGAGCCGAGCGAACGTCTCCTTTGGCTCGCGGACCGCGCCTGCGATATTCTCCTTCTCGGGCAAAATCTCAGTTCCGAAATCAACGGACAAGGGAGCCGCGCCGCGGCTGAGGTCCATCGCGAAGTCGAGCTCGACCTCTATGAAACCTACGCCGAGTTCATCGTCGCCGTCCTCAACGAACAACTCATCCCGGCCTTGATTCGGCAGAACTGGGGAAACGTTGACGAGATCCCCTTCGTTCACGCCGAGATTTCCCGACCGCAGCGCGACGAGGAAATGGCACGCCGCGACAAAGTGCTCTTCCAGGAGATGGGCCTGCCCGTCTCCCTCCAGTATCTTTACGAACGCCACCGCGTCCCCGCGCCCGATCCCGGCGGTGCTCTTTTCAACTGCGTTCCTCACGCGCTAAATCAAGACCCAGCATCTGCGCCGACAGCCGCCAAAGAAGCGCCCGACTGCCGTTGCTGCGAGCCCATCGATGGACGCTCCGAGAGCACGATTCAACTCGCCGCGCGCCAGCAAGCCGCCATCGCGGCGTTCCCCGGGCAACTCGCCGAAGCGGAAAATGCCGGCGACTACCTCGTCTGGGACGCCACCCTCGACGACCGCACTTCCGACTTGTGCCTCGATCGCCATGGCCGTCGTTGGGGTGACGGCTGGTCCTCACCTCCGCCAGCGCACTTCAACTGCCGCAGCACGCTCACCCGCGTACCCAAATCCGCCTACGTCCCACCGCAGTGATCGACTCCGCGCCGCGCGAGCCCCGGCGTCGGTCGCACGGCCTGCCGTGAGCCTGTCGAACGGCCTGCCCTGAGCTTGTCGAAGGGCCTGTCGTGAGCTTGTCGAAGGGGTTGACATCCCCGCTTCGGAGTGCCGACGCCGCATCCACTCCACGCCGCTTTCTCTAACGCCCTCGCCGATAGCACGCCGCTCCCGGAAAGCGTTCAGTACATGCCGCCGGGTCGTCACCGGATCCGCGCCTCGCAGGCAGGAAAACCGCTCACCGTCGAGGTCGCCGTGGACGCGCAGACCGCTGCGACCCTCCAGGCTTTTCTCGCTGCGAGCCTCACTGCTGCGAGTGCCGGCCGCGACGACCGCCCTTTTTTCGATTTCAACCACGAGGACCGCGAAGCCTCTGCCTGGCCGGTAGAATTTAGCTGGGGCGGCGACGACCCGCATTCCGGCGGCGTACGCGCCCGCGTCGAGTGGTCCGACGCTGGCCGCCGTGCCGTGGAAGGCCGTACCTTTCGGCGCTTCTCACCGACCTTCCACCTCGACGCCTCGGGGCGCGTCATTGGCTCCGAGATCAACATGGGAGGCCTCGTCAATCGCGCCGCCTTCAAACGCATCGCACCCCTGTTCGCCTCCGCGACTCCAGCCGATGGCTCCCTTTCTCCCTCCTCCCTTCCCCCTGCTCCCACGCCCCCGCATGGCGCGGGCGTTGACACCACTCCCACCGCAACGCCCATGCAAACGCTCGTTTCCACCCTTCGCTCTCTCTCCCTGATCGAGGCGTCCGCCACCGAAGAGCCCGATATTGTCGCCCAAGTCACACGCATCACCGGTGCCCTCCGAGCTGAGCTCACCGAACTGAAATCGACGCTCGCCACCCAAGCCCGCCAACGCGCCGAGTCCTTCGTCGAGACCGCTGTCCACGCCGGACGTATTCCCTCCAAGGATACCGATGCCCGCGGCTTCTGGGTCGATGCGATCCTTCGTGACGAAGCCAAGGCAACCAAGGCGCTGGACGCCCTGATGCCTAACCCGATCCTCGCCCGCATCACCAGCGGAACAGAGGAAGCGACCAATCCCTCGGGCCTTCTCGCACGGCAGGAGCAGAAGCTCGCCTCGATCCGCGCGGCCCATTCCGCCGCAGATTTTTCGACCATCTACGCCAAAGCGAAAGCGGAGTCTCCCGACCTCTTCCGCTAACCGCGGACCCGGCCGCCCTCCGACCTCCGACCTACTCACTACTCGCTACTCCTTTCACCCATGAAACTCGCCCGTACCAATGCAGTGATCCCCATGCCAACTAGTCCGGAGACTGACACCTTCGGCATGGAAGGCTACCCCGTTGACGCCAACAGCGACGGCACCGTCGACCTCTGTGGCGACGCCGGGGGCAATCCACCGTTCGGCATCATCATGCTGGGCGCCAAGCACCCCGGCCAAACCTCCATCGCCCTCGCCGCCGGTGGCCTCGCCGGGACTGTCCGCGTAAAGCTCCTTCTGCCGGTCACCGCCCCCGGCACTCTGCTGAAACTTGTCGACGCCGCCGATCGGGTCGCCTTCGGCCCGGACACCGGCACCGGAGCACGCATCGTGATGGCTCAAGCCCTCGAGGCCGGCGCCGCCAACGAACTCATCGAAGCCGTCCTCTTCAAACCCATCACCTACGCGAGCTAAACGCCCACGTGACCGTTTTCTAAACGCCGTTCCACTTTTCCGATTGTCCGACCTCCGCGTTTCTCAATTTCCCGCTTTCTCACTTTCCCGATTTTCCGCCCATGTCCTCTTCGAAATTCAACGTCACCC
>CAYVDZ010000211.1:0-8056 GCA_964450575.1 uncultured Opitutus sp. | reverse complement strand
GCCCAAATATCGCCCGCGCCAACTCCGTCCGACCCGAACCCATCAATCCGGCCAGCCCGACCACTTCGCCCCGGCGCAGCGACAAACTCACGTCGTGCAGTATGCCATTTCGACGCAGCGCTTCCACCCGAAGAATCTCCTCGCCGATCGCCGCCTGCCGCTTCGGAAAATGCTCCGTCAGATCGCGCCCCACCATCAACCGTACAAGCTCCGTCATGGTGGTCTCCCCGATCGCTCGCGTGCCCACGTGGCGCCCGTCGCGCAATACCGTCACCCGGTCTCCAATTGCAAACAGCTCCTCCATCCGGTGCGAGATATATACAATCGCCACGCCACGCTTCTTCAACCGCCGGATCGCATCAAACAGCTCCGTAATCTCCTGCGTCGTGAGCGCCGACGTCGGCTCATCCATAATCAAGACGCGCGCGTTCAAACTCAGCGCCTTCGCCACCTCGACCATTTGTTGCTGCGCCACACTGAGACGGCTGACGCGTTCCGTCGCCGCCAGCGCCACCCCGAGGTCGTCCAGTTGTTGCTGCGCCTCGCGCACCAACCGGCGCTGATCGATCACGCCCGGAAAGAGCTTTGGCTCGCGACCCAGCAGGATGTTTTCCGCGGCGGTGAGATGCGGGACCAGGTTGAACTCTTGATAAATGATTCCGATACCGAGCTCCTGGGCGTGACGCGGCCCGGTGAGTTCCACCGGCACGCCTTCGATCACAATGTCACCGGAATCGCGCGCGACGGCGCCACTGATGATCTTCATCAAGGTCGACTTGCCGGCCCCGTTTTCTCCGAGGAGCACATGCACTTCGCCTGCCTGCAGATCGAGGTCGACCCCATCGAGCGCGATCACGCCCGGGAACGCTTTGCGGATACCACGCAGCGAAAGGACGGGACTCGGCGCATTCATAACCACGGCAGTTCTGTCGTCGCTTTAGAATAATACTTTGCCCTGGCTAAACGGCGGTGCCACCAAGCCGAGGATGTGCGCCAGCGTGGGCGCGATATCATCAATTCCCACGCGATCCGTATACAAACCGGGCTTCACCCCACGGCCATACCATAACAACGGCACGTGGACATCATAGGCGTAAGGCGTGCCATGATTCGTCCCGGACTTACGATCCACCCAGAACGGTTTCATATGATAATAAACATCAGCACTCCGTTCACGATTAAAACTGAGTAGCGTTGCTTCGGCAAACGGCCCGGAAACATCTCCCGCCGCCAAATCAGAGCGCGTATAGGCGAAGGCGACAAAATCCACCGTCAACAGAGCATCCCGCACCACGCGTTCCGCGACGGCCGGTGCCACGTTCTTTTCCTGCAACACGCCGCGGTGAAACAACACCGAACTCTCGTGCACCATCAACCAGCGCCGGCCTTCGGCGAGCGGACCGAATTCGCGGTTGAGCGCATCTTCCCCCGCTTTCAGCAAGCGCGCATTGTCGATCCGCCCGGCGCTCACGGCCGGGCTCAGGGCTTTCACCCGCTCCGGCAGCGGCGAGATTCCGTGATCCGCCGTCAGCACGATCGTGCAATTCTCCAGTCCGATCCGCGCTTCGAGAAACGCGAAGAAGTCCGCCAGCATCCGATCGGTGCGGACTGTGATATCCATCACCTCATGGCTGTCCGGCCCATAATTATGACCAATGGTGTCGTTCACCGAAAAGCCCAGACAGAGCACATCTGTCACGCCGCGGGTTCCGAGTTTCTCCTGCTCCACCACCGCGCGGGCAAACTCCAGCATCACATCGCTCTTGAACGGCGAATTATCGAATGCGCCATAGTACGCGGGTCCCAGTTTCGCCGCGCCCCCGTCCACCCGCTTCGGAAAGGTCCGCGGCATGCCGGCTTCCACGCCTTCACCTTCCGCGTCATCGGGTCCCTGCAACGTGTTGTAATGTTCCACCGGCAGCAGCCGATCCCAGGTCTGGCCAAAGAACGAATCCGCCCGGCCCGCCTCGTTGAACGTCCGCACCCACGCCGGCAGTTCTTTCATATAGTGCGTCGAAGAAATCATCCGGCCTTTCTCCATCCAATACGCCGCGTCGCCAAATTTTCCCGCCAGCAGGATCGCCGACCGGTCTTTGCTCGCGATCCCGATCACTTTTGCCTTCCCGCCGCGCGAGAGCTTGAGCTCATCGCCCACGGTTGTCGTGAGCAACTGATGAGGGGACGCACCTTTCGGAGCCGCTCCCGGGGTTCGTGCGCCGCCCGCCGGCTCCGGCAAGCCCAGGAGTGCAACCGTACTGTCTTCGACACAGGTGATGCGTTGCAACGTCTCGCGATCGACCCACGCGTTGTCGATGATGCCATGCACATCCGCATGGACTCCGGTCAAAATCACCGCATGACCCGCCGCGGTCTTCGTCACGGCATGCCGGTAACGCGCATCGGCAAAATTCGCACCCTGCTCCAGCAGCAGGCGGAATCCGCCGGGGACAAAGTGCTCACGGAACCGCGCCATGTAATCCCCGCGCAGTTGATCGATGGCGATCACGACGACGAGTGCGGGCGGCGCGCCGGGGGCTGCGGCCGGCGCGGGCGCCGCAAAACCAGGAACAAGCCCGAGGGTGGCAAGACAAAGCAAGGGCAGACGGGGAACGGCGAAGAGCGGCACGGGAAAGCGGGGAATCGGGGGTTGAAAAGGTCCAGCGGAAACCGCCGGGAGACAACGGACGTGATAACGTTTACATGCTTACCGTGATTCAAGCCCCAAGTGACAGCATGCGGTGCTTTTTCACTTAGGAGGAACGGCGGATCACCAACTCCGGCAACAGCCGGACGGTCACCGTCGGCCGGGTGGGATCGATGATGCGCTTCAGCAGCAATTCCATCGCCTGGACCCCAACATTATAGGCCGGCTGGCGCACGACCGTCGGTGGCGGATCGAGTGCCTCGGCCCAAGGAATATCATCGAAGCCTACGATCGCGATGTCGTCGGGCACGCGCACCTTGCGTTGGTGCAAGGCGCCCAGTGCACCGACCGTCATGAGGTTGTTCCCCACGAACAGTGCGGTGGGCGGCTTCTTTAAATCGAGTAGCGCAAGCGTGAGGACCCGCCCGCTCTCCTGCTTGAAATCACCCGCCACCATCAAATCCTTGCGCACCGTAATACCTCGCGCGGATAAAGCATCGAGGTACCCGCGCCGCCGCTCCCGACTCGTCGAGACCTGCGTGCGGCCTTCGATCAACCCGATGCTCTTGTGTCCCCGGTCGAGCAAATGGCTCACGGCCTCGAACGCTCCACGATAGTTATCGACCTCCACCAGATCGGTTCGCGCCTTTATCAGGCTCCGATCCACACACACCACGGGCATGCCGGTGTTCACCAGATCGATCACCGCGTCATCGGTCTCGCTGAAGGGCGGAAGCACGACCCCGTCAACCGACTCGTCCCGCATCACATCGAGATAAAAACGCTCCTTCTCGAGCTTCTCATCGGAGTTGCACAGGATCAGGGCGTAATCATTCGAGTACGCGGTGTCCTCGACCCCACGCGCAATCTCCGCGTAAAACGGGTTTTGGATATCCGGAATGATCAGCCCAACCAAATGCGCCCGGCCGTCTTTCATTCGGAGGCGACGGGCCACGCGGCTCGGCCGGTAACCGAGATCACGCAGGGCGCGCTCGACCGTCACACGCGTCTCCGGCACGACCTTGGCGGACTTGTTGAGTACCCGTGACACGGTCGCGATCGAGACCTTGGCGCGTTTCGCGACATCCTGAAGACTGGCCATGCGGGGAACGTCCAGGGCTGCTGCCGCGATGTCCACCGGATTGTCGCGAGCGACTGAAAAGGGGGAACTGCCAGCGTGCAATCGCATCATTTCTTGGGAGCAAAGCCGGTTCCGGGCGTCTGCAAAAAGTCCCGCAGACGTGCCAGGTGATCCGTGCCGATCAAATCAACCCCGCTCGCCTGGAGTATCCGCCACGCTGTGACGCTTTCCGGCGTGTTCCAAAAACGGATCTTCCGCCCACCCGCATGGGCCCGCCGCACCCACTCGCGCAACGTGACTTCATCCTTCGCCGGGAGCGGGCCCTCGCCGCGCCACGCCGAAACCTTGTTCCAATTCTCACTGATCCAAGGATACACGGTCGCCGACACCGGCGAGTCGAGCTCGCTGCCCCGGCCATCCAGCGCCGAATATCTTCGCTCCCGTGCGACCACATCCTCGTAGATCCGGTTTCCGGATACGATCACGGTGACGGCCCCCGAGATTTCCCGGCCGGATTCAAACCGGGTCAGAATGTCTGCGTACCGCGCGAGAACGGTTTCGAGGGCAGCATACGTCGCTCGCGCCTCGGATTTTACATCCACCAGCAGCGTCACCGTCGGTCCATTCATATAAACCCGACCGCCATTGGCCTGGATGCGGGCTCGCAGGGGATCGAGGTAGAGCGCCTCGAGCGTACGTCCGGACTTCACGTCCTTCCGGTCGTGCGCCACCAAAAGGGCACCGTCGATGAGATAGATATCCGCTTCGATACTGCAGAAACCGTGATCGAGCGCATCGAGGAGCGGCCGTGCGTGTTCATAGTCATTATGGGCATGCGCCGCCGGAAGCGGAATCGGCCCGGCGGCCTCCACGCGGCTGGTGCTAAACAGGCCGAGGATCACCGTCGCCACGACCGCGGGGAAAAGAATAGGGGAAAGTCGCATGCGGGGCACGAAGGTTAAACCCACTTAAACCGCAATCACTTCCCAGCGGCGGCAGCCGGTTGCGGCGTTTTCTTCAGGTGCTGTCCAGCGATGTCATCCCACGAATAATAGTGAAACACCCGGCCGTTGCTCATGGCCACGAAGAGTCCGTTCGGGAAACCCGGCAAGGCCACGTTGGTCACTTCACTGCCGTCACTTTCGATCGTCGAGACGTTGATCGACTTGATGAAGGCGTGCTCATGAGGATTCGCCGTCGTGCCTTCCCTCGCGTAGATCCGAAACGCGTTGTTCTGTTGATCGGAAATAAGAATATAACCCGTCCCGGCACCCGTGCGATAAATCGAGATTCCCTCACGATCCTCCGCAAAGCCGTCGAGCCCGATTACGCCGAGCTGCTCGTCCGAATCATCGGCTGCCGGATCCGCGTGGTACTTCCGAATCCCGTAATTCTCGTCGCTATAATAAACAAAGCCGAGTTCGTTATCCACCGCGATCGCCTCGATTTCCTTCCTGCCGCTCCACTCGCCAAACGAGCGACTGAAAACCGCGCGAACCGTGCCAGTGCCGTCGTCGACCAACCGGTATTGATGGAGATAACCCTGTAGCGGTGCTTGATAATCAGACCGACTCACAATCGCAAACAGCGCTCCATCGGACGCACGCGTATAAAGCGCCACCCCCATGCTGTCGCGGGCGAGCTCTCCGGTGAAGACGGGCAGTCCGCCGCCGTCAATCGGGGCCATGTCAGGCAGCCGATAAACCCGCAGCCGGTTCGCATAGCGCTCCGTCACCACCGCGACATCCGTCGGTTTTCCGTTCACCATCAGGTCGTACGCGACGTCCACATTATTCGGCCGAACGATCCCGCGCACCACCTTGTCGGCATGAATCTTTCCGTCCAAGCCAAACACATACAGCGCGCCGTCGACATCCTTGTCGGTGCCCAGAATCAAACTCCCCGCTGGATTCGCCCGGTTGATCCAGATCGCCGGATCATCGGTGTCATGCTTGACGGTTTCCGTAACGATTCGCGGCTTGATCGCGTCCGGCGCGGGCCCGGGCTTCCCTGGCTTGCCGGAAACGTCGACGGTCATTAAGAGCGCGAGACCGAACAAAGAACGAGAAACGGAGAATTTCATGGGTATCAGGAGTTGAGAGTACACGAGACGGCGGGCCCCAATCCGAGCGCGCCTGAACACCTTAACGAAGAGAATCACGAAGCAAATCCCGAGGGCGTGGGTTACGTCGTGAAAACGTTTACATTTATTTTGAGGAGGAGTGTCAATACTGGAGTTTTTCAGGCGAATTTAGGCGCTGGCAACCGCTTTGGTGGCACGCCGTTGAAAAGTCACCGGGCCGTCACCCGAATGACATGGTGAAGTGAAACAGACATTCCTGTCTGTTCCGGGTCGGAATTCAGAACAGACAGGAATGTCTGTTTCACCTCAGCGTCATCACCTCGGAATCGACCTGCGCCTCAGAGCGCGGCCAGCAGGCCGCCATCCACAAAGAGAATCTGGCCGTTCACGAAGTCAGAAGCGGGCGTCGCCAAAAAGACCGCCGCGCCAATCAACTCTTCCGGCTCGCCCCAGCGCCCAGCGGGGGTGCGGGCGCAGAGGTGCCGATTAAATTCCGGATCAACCGTGAGCGGCCCCGTCAACGCCGTCTTGATATAGCCGGGCGCAAGGCCGTTCGCCTGAATGTTGTGCTTCGCCCACTCCACCGCCATGGCACGCGTCAGCATCTTCAGGCCGCCTTTTGCCGCCGCGTAGTTTCCGATTGTGGGCCGCGAGATCTCGGAGTTCAGCGAGCACAAATTGATGATCTTCCCTCGCCCGCGCCGGATCATTCCCGGCACCACGGCACGCGTGACGAGAAACGCGCTGGTCAGGTTCACATCCAAGACCGCCTGCCAGTTCTCCAACGGCATGCTTTCGAGCGGCGCGCGACGATGAATGCCCGCATTATTGATCAACCCATCGATCGCGCCGATGTTCGCCTCGATCTCCGCCACGCCACGAATCACGTCTGCCTCTCGAGCAACATTGAAACACCGACCATCCACCACGAAACCTTCGCCTCGTAGCGTTGCAATCGCAGCCTCAAGCCGCGGCGGATCGATGTCATTCAAAACCAGTTCCGCTCCCGCCGTTCCCAGTCCCCGCGCGAGGGTCAGACCGATTCCTTGTCCCGATCCCGTCACCAGCACGCGCCGGCCCTTTAACGAGAACAAGGGCTCACGCACGGCGGGATGGGACGGGGAAGTCGGGTCGACCATAAGGGCAGGGTCACCGCAGAACGCCCGGCCTTGGGACGCCGTGCAATCGCGAAATTCCCCCTCCGCGCGCACTCCGCGGAGTTGAACCCGCCGCGAAAATGCCCCACCGAATGAAGTTGACCGCGGCGCGGATGATAACGTTTACATTTCAAGATTCCCCGCCACCCCCTGCGATGATCGTCCCGCCTGCTCTGCGCCGTGCACCCCATCCTGGTTTCACCTCCGGTGTCACCGTGATCACTTCGTCCGCCGATCGCATGGGTGGGGCGGATATCCCCCTCGGTCTCGATTTTTCCGTGTGTAGGCTGAGTAACGGAGAGGTGGTACAGGAAACGCATCCTGATGAGTCCGCATGGATCCTGCTCTCGGGCGCAGCCGCGATCGATTGCGCCGGCGTCACGGGGGAAATCCGCCGGGGCTCGTGCTTCGATGAGGCTCCGAGTGCGCTGCACGTGGCGGGTAACATCCCGGTTGCGATCCACGCTCTCACTGATGGAACCGAGTTCGCGATTGTCCGGACCCGGAACGAACGGACCTTTCCCGCCCAGCTTTTCCTGCCCGCAAACATGGCCCCCGAGTATCGCGGAGCGGGCTTGGTCCAGAACGCGGGGTTACGGAATGTCCGCTTGATCTTCGATCGCGCGGCCCGGCCGGAATCCAATCTCGTGATCGGCGAAGTCGTGAACTATCCGGGCCGCTGGTCCAGCTACCCACCGCATCATCACGATCAACCCGAGATCTATCACTACCGATTCACTCTTCCGACCGGTTACGGTCACGCGGAACTCGGCGACGCCGTCGTGAAAGTTCGCGACGGCGACACCGTGGTGATCCCGCCGGGTCATGATCATGCGCAGGTATCCGCTCCTGGATACGGAATGTATTATCTCTGGATGATCCGGCACCTGCCGGGCAATCCGTACACTGGCTTTACGTTCGCTCCCGAACACACCTGGACCCTCGACCCTGCGCAGCAGGGCTGGCGGCCTGCCGACCTTCCCCCTGGACTCGCATGAAAACGACCGTTACCCTCAACATGGCCGCCGCGCTGGTGAAATTTCTCCAGCAGCAATACATCGCGCGCGACGGCGTGGAACACCGCCTGATCA
>CAYVDZ010000210.1:0-8081 GCA_964450575.1 uncultured Opitutus sp. | reverse complement strand
TATTTGAACAACTCGTAATCGTTGATGACGACCGGATGAAAATACATCCGGGGTGCGTTCAACGGCATCCGGAACGGGCGCTCGTAGCTGATGAAATGAACCTCGTGGCCCCGGCGCGCGAGTTCCTCGCCCAAGGCCGAGGCGAGGATGCCACTCCCGCCGACGGACGGATAACACGTGATACCGATTTTGAGGAAAGACGTCATGCAGTGATCCCCGAGCACACCCATGATCGGAAAGGTTGCGAGCTTGTCCCGCGAGGCCACCGAAAACCAGCGGGAAAACCTGGTCCGTCCGCTCCCTCAACGGCAGCGATCCGGCTCGCGCCGGCGAAGTCACCTTTCGCTCAAAACTGCCGCACCCCACGCTCCAGCGAGGCGAGTGACGGCACCACCAGCGGATCCGCTGGAAAGAGCGGTGTGACGCTCTGGAGTCCCGCCCGCAGGCCGTGCAGCCGCCCCCGGGCGACCTGCATCTCCAGATAGTTGCGGGTCTTCATTTGCGAAGCATGAGCCGACATCGCACTGATCCATCGCCGCATCACCGGATCAGACGATGTGTCCACCATCAGCGGCGTGATATCGCGGGGCTCAGCATCGGCGCTGATGGCGTAATAAAACAACTGGCCAATCGCATGCGGCTTCAAGTCTTTCAACTCGCTCAAACCGCCGTACCGCGCGAGGCGGGCGGCATCGCGAACCATCCTGCCCAACTTCGCGTGATCCGGGTGCTGGTTTTCCACCAGCGTGGGCGCAAACACGATCAGCGGTCGCATCCGCCGGATAATCCGGGCAAGTTCGATGGTGCGCGGCACTGTGACTTCAAAGTGAGCATCGCCTCCAAAATCCAAAAACTCAATGGACGCCTCCATCATCTCGGCCGCCCGCTGGGCTTCGCGCGTGCGCTGCGCTGGAGTGCCATTCGTGCCCGCTTCGCCACGTGAGCACACCACCCAGTGGGAAATCCGTCCGTTCAATGACTCCTGCGCAATCACCGCGCCACAACCAAACTCAATGTCATCCGGATGCGCGCCAAACGCCAGCAAGGCCGGTTCCCGGCCATCCACGTCCGGTCGGGGATGCGCCGAGCGGAATGACGGTGTCTTAGAGGTACGCTTCATCGGATCGATCAATCGGGTCACGGTTGACTAACAACAACTCCGGCGCGTCCGAGGGATTCAGATACGCCTGTTCCCCCATGCCGGCAATGTAGTGCGTGCAATGCAAGACCGACTGCATCCAGCGCAACCTCGAATCACGGGTAGGACTGATCTGCGCCTTCGTCACATCGCACGCCGGCAGTGTCACATAACTATCCCCGCCTTCGTGCAGCTTCGGCACCCCATCGAGCCAGCGCGCCCGCACGATCTCACCCTGATAGGACACATCAACGAAGTAGTCCGTAATGTCAGAGGCCGCTTCCCGCACCACTCGATCACTGGAACGTACCACCCGAATGCCTTCAAGCAGGCCCAGCTGACGATACATCTCGAGACAGAAATCCGCCATGGTTGTTGCCTGAATGCACTTGAAACAGTCCACCCGCGCCGCCTCCGCAAACGCACCCAGTTGGCGGGCCGTATTCGCCTGCCAGCCCGCGGGAATGCGCTTCAAAAACAGGGGCGACCATTTCCGCTGCACCTTGTTTTCAAAGGTGAAGTTCAGCATCATCGGTTCATCCGTCTTCCGATGCCGGAGGATCGTCTGCGTCTCGCGCGGATCGTGATCACTGTCGTGATAGAAAAAGACGATTTCCCCTCCCAACTCCGCCTGCAGCCGACGCGCCGTCTGAAATTTCGCGAAAAGAAATCGCCGCGGAAAAAATCCGCAAGGTTGCTGCCCAAAGCCAATGATCGGTGCGGAACTCATCAGGAAAAAAAGCGGCGATAGGTCCACTCCAGGCCAGGGCCTCCCGCCGTGGCGGACCCCGGCGGAGGGCAAACGACGCCTTCAGTGCGACCCCGCGTCTTCATGCAGCCTGAGTCCGCGTCGAGTGCGGTCCGCCCGGACCAATCACCAGCTGTAACAATACACTGAATACAACGCAGGCGACGCAGCCGATGACGTTGTACCAGAGATAGGAGAAATCGAGGACCGGGATCGTATCCTTCAGGAAACGCAGCGCAAAGATCAGCAACTGCGCGCCAATCGCACCCCAGAATACCGCCGTGCCCCGCACGTGTTTCACGAAAAACGCGACCACGAAAACGCCCAGCAACACGCCATAGAAAATCGAGGCGATGATATTGATGGCCTCAATCAGGTTCTCCGCGAAGCCCGCGAACAAGGCGAACGCGATCGCGAACGCACCCCAAAGCGCAGTGAACCATTTCGCATTGCGAACGTTCCTGGCTTCATTATGCGCCGCCAGCGGGCGAAAATGCCGCCACAGATCGATCGTGCTCGTCGTGCCGAGCGCGTTGAGTTCGCCCGCCTTGGACCCCAGCGCCGCCGCAAACATCACTGCAATCAGGAGCCCGATCACGCCGTTCGGCAGCTGCGTCAGAATAAACGTGATGAACACATAATCCGAGTCCTTGACCTTGGCTCTCGGATCCGCCGCGCGCAGCGCATCCTTCGCCTCTTTCCGCACGGCCTCGACCGCTCGCTGCGACTCCAGCATCGCCGCCCGGGCGCGCACTTCGGCCGCGCTCCCTTCGGTCTCACGCTCAGCCACCCAGGCCGCGATCTTCTCCTGTTTCACCTGATGCAGTGCCGCGTGCTTTTGCTCCAACGCCAGGAACTGGCTCGCATTCTCTCCCGTGGAATGGCGCTCCCATTCGACCCGATTGAAGAACACCGGAGTGTTGGGCTGGAATTGATAAAACACGAACAACAACGCTCCGAGCACCAAAATAAAAAACTGCATCGGAATCTTGAGCAGGGCATTGAACATCAAACCGAGCCGGCCTTCCCGCAGCGACGCACCTCCAATATAACGCTGCACTTGGGATTGATCCGTTCCGAAATACGAGAGTGACAGAAACAAGCCCCCAAACAATCCGCTCCAGAAGGTATAGCGACGATCAGGATTCATCGAGAAGTCGACCGCCTCGAGTTTCCCCAATGCGCCAGCGATATGCGCGGCGTCACCCGGCAACTTCGTTAACAACACCACAAATGCCGTCACCATGCCCGCGAAAATCACCCCCATTTGCCACTTCTGGGTTAGGTTCACCGCCGCGCTGCCGCCTGTGACCGTATAGACAACGACCAGTACCCCGATAAAGATAATCGTCAGGTCCAGCCGCCACCCAAGCACCGTCGAAAGAATGATCGCCGGCGCATAGATCGTCACTCCGCTTTGTACGCCGCGTTGCAGGAGAAACAGCGCCGCCCCGAGCAGCCGCGTCTTCTTGTCGAAACGCTGCCCAAGAAATTCATACGCCGTATACACCCCGAGTTTGCGATAAATCGGCAGGAAGACCGCGCACACAATGATCAACGCCAGCGGCAACCCGAAGTAATTTTGGACAAACCCGATGCCGCTCTCGAACCCCTGCCCTGGAATCGACAGGAAGGTGATCGCGCTCGCCTGCGTCGCCGCAACGGAAATTCCAATCGTCAGCCAGCCCGTGGACTTGTTGCCCTTAAGATAGGTATTGAGGTTGTCGGTGTGCCGCGTGCGCCACGTGCCATAGGCCGCAATACCCACCATCGTTCCGAGCAGCACCATCCAATCAAGGAGGTTCATGCGTAGACGCGGGTGATGATCGCGAGAAAAATGACCATGAGAATAAACGCGCCGAAAACAAACGCGTACACTCCCTTCCAAGTCCGAAAACCGGGCACGCCGGGCGGCTCATTATCTGAGGGCGGTTTGGCAACAGGGGTAGGAGAAATCGGCATGAGAGCGACGCGCTAAAAATTAACACCTGTGGCAGGCGCGGGTGAGGCTGAGGCGGGAAGAGAGGATCATTTACCGAGCGAGACCAGATTGGCAAACAGGCGATACGCCCCCGGAACCCCCGCCGGCAACTGCCGGAAAAATGCGATCCCGGTATACACATAATAACCGCGGCCGTGTCGGGCCACGAGTAGCCCGCTGGTTAATGGCTCCTCCCCCGGATCGTTAAACGCGAGCACCGGCGTGTACCGCGCTTCATCCCAGCTGCTGGGAAAATACGCCCCCCGCTCCTGCACCCAGCCTTCAAAGTCCGATCGACTGAGGCGATTGGGGCTGGTCAACACCGGATGATCAGCCGCCAGAAACGTCACCGGCGATTTCTCGTCCGTCACTCGCAACTGGGGCGCCGGCCCGGCAATCGAGAGCGCATAGGGCCCAAGCGGCGGCAGCGATCCGGCCGGGCGATTATATTGAGCCACCACCGTGCCTCCCTGCTCCACATAGGCGAACAGCGCGGGCAAACCCGCCGCGAGATCGGCACGCTCATTGAAGGCCCGCACCCCGACCACCACCGCATCGAGGCCGCGCAGCCTTTCCGCGTTCAGATCCGCGCCGGAAAGGGTCGTGACCGTATAGCCAAGTTGCTCCAAGGCGCGCACCGAATCATCACCCGCGCCCGCAATATAACCAACGTTTTTGCCGCGAACCGCCACGTCCACACTCAGCAATCGCGCCCGCGCCGGCGGCTGCAAGAGCATCAGCGGAAGGTGCGGATAATCAATCGCGACGCGTTGCTGCGCAAAGCGCGCGCCGCCAATGTCCGCACTCGCGGTCACCCGACCCGAAGCCGCCTCGGCCGGGGCGGTGACCGTGAACGTAAAGCCCGCCGTTTCGTTCACCGCTCCCAAGCGAAACGCCTGGTTCTTCGGCGCCACACTCCAGCCGGCCGGCAACTCGAGTTGCACCGTGCCCGCCGCTCCGGCTCGCGCCGCGGTGACTTCGACCGTCACGCCTTTGGCCTTGCCCGGAGCAAAGACCGACACGTCGGCGGTAAAACGAAGCGACACCGGCGAAATCACATCCACCCGCCGCCGCCGTTCTCCCTTCGACCCCGGAATCACGTGCACCGGCTCGTCTGCAATCACCAGCCGCTGGCCGCCCACCTCAAAATGATACTCCACCGGAAACGCCGGCGCGTTCTCCGCTTCCCCAATCAGCCGCGGATCATCGACCCGGGAAACCCCGCTACTGCCCTCGGCTCGCAACCAATACGGATGCGTGAGGGGCGCGTCGGCCGGAACTTTCAGGGCGACTGCGCCCGTCATCTCCTGTCCCGCCTGCAATGCGCGGCCGACGGCGACCGTTTGCCGCGGATAGTGCACCCGCGTCTCCAACCATTTCACCGGCACGGATGAGGTGATGCGTACCGTCTGCGCCAAACGCAGGGCCTCGCCGGGCACCACTTCTGCCTGCGTTGCCCGCGTCGCCACCGCAAGCCCAAGGCAGGATTGCACGATGCGATCGAGCTGCGCACGTTTATCCGTCACCACGGGATCATTCGGAAGCGCTGCGAGTTTGCCGCGCAAGACCAGCAGCGCGGGAATACTCGCCGCGGGATCATCAGCCTTGAACTGCTCGACCGCGGCCTGCGCCAGCCGACCAATCTCAACGCCTCCGGGGTAACGTGACCACGTCACGTCCACGCCATCCATCAAGTCTTCGCGCGCCTGGTCTCCGCCCAAATGAACAAAGCTGGCCTGCACCGAAGCCTGCGCGGCCCGGCTGGCGAGCGCGCCGAAACCCTGGGTAATGTGCCGAGCCCGGCTGCGATTCGCGATCGCACTGAACGTCTCGCCAGTCACCGGATCAAACCCGCCAATCTCAAGTTGCAAGGTAGGCCCGGTCAGGGCCGAACTACCACCGCGACCACCGGAAAATCCATTCCAAACTACCCGCTTGGGCTGCCACACCGACAGGCCTTGGGTAAGCTGTTCGGGAAATGCCTTGGGATCTCCCGCGAGCTTGAAGGCTTCCACCGCGAGAATCCCGGATGCCGTATGATGACCGTGCCCGCCACTTCCGGGCGGTATCGGAAAACGGGTGACAACCACATCCGGCCGAAACTTCCGGATGACGCGCACGACGTCGCTGAGCACCTGCTGGCGGTCCCAGAAGGTCAACGTTTCCTCCGGAGATTTCGAATAGCCGAAATCGATCGCGCGCGTGAAAAACTGCCGCCCGCCATCGAGTTCACGCGCCGAGAGCAGTTCCTGGGTCCGCGCCACGCCCAATTTCTCATCGAACTCGGGCCCGATCTCGTTCTGTCCGCCATCACCGCGAGTCAGCGAAAGGTACGCGGTGCGATAGCCGCGACCGCGCGCAAAATAGGTGATGAGCTGGGTGTTCTCGTCATCCGGATGCGCCCCAATGTGGAGCACGGTCCCGACCGTCGAGAAGCTGCGCAAGTCATGCAGAATCGGTGAAATCAGATTGGCGTTTTCCGCGACTGCAGACTTTTCGGCTGCAACCAATCCAGACGTGAGCAAAGCCATCAGACCAACGCCAAGGGCGTTTTTAATCCAGGAGTCCCGGCGTCGGTGACGTTGAAAGTGGACAGGAAAAGCAGCGATCATTTCAGGGTGGCGAGGAGTTCCTGGTTACGGCGCGGGTACTCCGCCGCGACCGCCCCACTCGCCGGCCGCCTTATTGAAAATGAGTGTCCACGCATTGCGATTGGGAATCGAGCACAGCGCATACGTGCAGGCGGGAAGCTCCTTTCCGTCAAACGTGACCGCCGTGCTAAAGGTGATCTTGGTCGCTTGGTTGGCGCCCGTCCGCCAGATCTCTCCATACGGCTCCCATTGGCCGATCATGGTCCGGCCGCGGGCACTTGGACGCGAATAGACAACCTCAATATCTGTGAATCCGACCCGTTGCTTGATCGTACTCGTAGGACTGAGCGGTGGAACCGTCACACGCGGCCCCTTTGACGCAGGAGTCTGGGCAAAAGCGGACGAGGCGAGGAGCGCACCGAAAACCAGAACGCGGCTGGGCAAAGCAAAAGAGGTTTTCATGAGGAAGAGGAAGACCGTGAACGTGTTTGCGCCTGAGATACAGTCCAGAACGAAGAACGTGCGAGTCGATCGGCTGGACGCTTCAAACCCCAGTAAGATGCGTCCCGCCCGACTAAATCCCCTCGCCTGGAAATCACGGCGGCTTCGCCACGAGATATTGTTTCACCCACAGAATCAGACGAGGCGGAAAAACCAAGGCAGGAGGGAACGATCGAACCTTTAAAAACCCAATCCAATACAGTTTTACAGGAGATCGCGGAGAGCGCAGAGATCAGAAACAGGTTTGGAACAGACCGGGTTTTCTGTCTCCTAGGTTTTTCCTCCGCGATCTCTGCGGCCTCCTGTTAAATCCGCGGTTTGGAGATCGAAACGATAATTTTATGAAAGCTGAAAACTGAAAGCTGAGTTCATCCCGAGGGGGATAGATTTGTCAGAAGATCAGCGGAGATTAGCGTTCCTCCACGGTTTTTCCTTCATCGTCTCTGTCAGCGGTTGAACCTTCCCGCTCTCCAGTTCGGCGTCGCGCTTCGCCGCCTCAGCGAGAATGGCTTCTGATTCGGTGGCTTCGATTTCTTTCCGCGGATTCATGCGCGGAAAACTCACGGCACTTCGTAAATCTCGATCAGCCCCTCACCCGTCCCGGCCGCGGCTCCACGCACCTGCACGGTGTAGCTGCCAGGAGGAAGACTCGTGAGCAATGCCGCATCCTTGCTGCCCGGATCCAGCTGAAAAGCGCCCACTAAATCGAAGGTCGCCGCCAGCCCCGAGGACCAGTTGTCATTCTCCGTCAGCTTCGTCGAGCCACTATAGACTTCAAGAATTGGATCGACCAGGAAACCGGTAACCCCAAACACGCCAAGCCTCGGACCCACGGCGCGAATCAGCAATTGCTTGGACCCCGTACCTGCGATGGTGAAACCCGCGATTAGAATATCGTCGCCCGTGCCGACGCGGTTGCGCGCCGAGACATTCACCATCCGAGGCGAATTGCCCGTGCCGAGGTCATAGGCTTCAACGAGCACCACGCCAGGGCCAGTGCCTTGCGCCCAAATGGAACGGCCCCCTTCGATGCTTTGCACGAATGCGGCATCGAGACTGTTGGCGGCAAAACCAAAGGCGCCGACGCTGCTGAACGTGTCGGTGAGATTCGAGGGCCAGTTG
>CAYVDZ010000209.1:0-8115 GCA_964450575.1 uncultured Opitutus sp. | reverse complement strand
CAGCTGCACATCGATATTAACATCAAGGGTGACGCGGCCCTTCACGAATTCATAAGCGTCCGGTCCGAGCGCCGCCAGCGCGCCGCGCCGTTGTTCACCGCGATAGTTCCACTTTGCCATCACCGAGAGCGGTTTCCGGCTATAGCTCAGCCCCCAGTTGGCACTCTCCGGAATGAAGCCTCTAAACTCAGCCTCCTTGTCGCCTTCCAGCTCCAATTTGGTGCCGTTGACGAAGCCTTGGAAATACTGCCCCCAACGGGTGAGTCCACGCAACGAGTGTCGGACATTAAACTCGACTCCCGTCACTTTCGCTGCGCCGGGCAGATTATAACGCGTCGACAACTGCCAGCCCACGTACCGCGGATCAAGGTCGAGGGCTACCAGATCCTCGACGGTCGCGAGCCTGACGGAATCACCGAAAAAGTCTTTGATGTCCTTCCGGAAGACGCCCGCGCTGAAGAGCCCTCCTTTATCGGTGTAATACTCGAACGAGAGATCGTAGTTGTCGGCTGTCCACGGACGCAGCCCCGTGTTGCGCACCGAGATCCGGCCCGGGAGCTGCGAAGGATCGGCGGATTCACCATCGATGTCGGATTCGTCGATCGTCGCGTTCGGGATAATGTTGGTGAAGTCCGGCCGGCCATACGTCTTCGCATACGCGGCACGCACGAGGATATTCTCCTTCAAATGATACGTGAGATGTACGCTCGGGTAATAGCCATCATACGAGCGCTCAGCTTGGAATCCGCGATCCGTCCGGGTCAGGCGCACTTCTTCCATCGATGCCACCGCCCCAGCCTCGGGTCGGCGGATGCGGGCACCCGCGGCGTTGCGGGCAAAGCTGCCGTCCGCATTGCGCAGCCAAACCGCGGCGGGATCGAATCGCACCCCTTCGCCTTTCGTCTCCGTTTTTTCGTATCGAACGCCGGTCAAAACCTTCAGCTGGTTCTTGAACAAACCAAACTCCGCCTGCGCATACAGCGCAGACACTCCTTCCTCCAGGCGCTCGGAATTGTTGATCCGAAACTGCTCCTCAGTGACCTGCTGCGCTGCGGTCTTGGAGAAGAGCGCGGGGTTGGCCTGGAACGCATCCCATGCGTTATAGACCGAAACGAAGGGCATATTCCGGAATCCAAAATACTCCGGCTGGTTTACATAGGTCGTCGTCCGGTAAGGCGTCGGCACATCCGGCGTCGCAGGATTCCCGTCGGGACCGTTGTACGTCCAGTTGATGCTCTCCCGACGCACGTCGCGCGTCTGGGAGCGATGCAAACCGCCCACCTGCACGGCCGCGGGAAACGAGAGAAACCCGAGGCTGCGCCGGACATCGAGCTTGCCGTTGATCAGACTGTCGCGGATCGGACGGGGCGTCGACTGCGCGGTGTTCAACCGATAGTTGTTCGTGTCGTAGATATCGACTTCGCGATTGGCATTGTCAAAAACGCGGATCGTCTGCGGCCGCACCGTGGTGATGTCCGCCAGCGAGACGCGCACCGGATTTATCATCGTGATCCCCAGCGTCCGGAAGCGGCCGTCACGGGTATCATGATACCCTCCCTTGGAATTCGATCGGCCAAAGGCGGCCACCACCCGCCAGACGCCGTCATCAAAGCGGTAACGCAAACTGGCCGCTTGCGTATCCAGTTTCTGGACCACCGAGGCTCCGAGGCCCATCAACGCCACCCCGCCTCGGCCGGTTGCACCGCTGGTGAAGCCGTCCCCATAAGTCAGCGGCATGCCGCTCGCCGGAGTCGGCACGGCATTGGTGCCAGTCGTGAGCGCCAGCGAAGCCGCCGACCGGTCAGAGATAAAGCGACTCCGCTCGAGGTTGAGCGAGAGCACGCCGCTGGGCGTGGCCCGCCAGTCCGCCCGCAAGCCAGCCGAGGTCCGGGTATTGATGCGCGGCACGCTGATCAGCTGGTAGGACTGGAGGTAGGGCCGGCTGATTGAGGCCCCGGTATTGGTGCCGGCGGCATTGTACCCCCGGGTCGACCGTTGCTGCTCGATATAGCGGTTCTGGCTTTGGCCCGTGAGAACAATGCCAAAGGTCTTGGAGACGGGCAGCGTGTAATCGAAACTGAAACTGGGCTGCACCTTGTATACTTTGTCGTCGGAGGTATGCGGCTCTTTCTTTAAACTCAGACGGTTGTGAATGCCGGCGACGCTCACACTATAACGCAATTGGGCACTTTTCCGCTCGAACGCACTCTTGCTCACCATGTCGATCGACCCGGCCAGCGAGTCGGCCGGCGAAGAGGGCGTGGGAACCTTCGTTACCTCGAGCCGCGAGATGTTGTTAATCGAAACTTCCTTGAACTGGAACACGCGGGACGAGCCCTGCGGGTTCCCCGTATTCGACATCTGCATTCCATCGCTGGAAAGTACCGCCATACTGGAGGGAAAGCCGCGAACCGAGACGGAAGCGACCGAACCGCCCGACTCCGTGTCATACTCCGCCGTGATGCCGGGGAGAAACTTCAGGAACTCGCCCACGTTACCGTCCATGACGTCACCGAGCGCATCCGCTGCGATCACATTTTTAATATTGGGGGCGAAGCGCTGCTCGTTGATGGCAATCGCCTCCCCATCGGTTTCGCGCGAGGTCGCGACCACGAAGGAGTCCAGTTTTACCGTGCCGTCAGCTCCGTAGCGGGACGCACTTGTCAACTCCACGTCCTGCTCGTGCGCACGGCCCGGCGATACCGTTACCGCAATCTGTTGAGAATCCAGACCGGTATAGAAAACCTCCAGGACCACCGACCCCGCCGGCACGCCGGCGAGACGATAGCTGCCGGTCTGATCCGTGAATGCGACCAGCTCGGTTCCTTTCACCGCCACCCGGGCATTATTCAAGTACTGTCCTGTACTTACGTTTAGGATACGTCCGGAAACGCTGCCGCTCGTGACTGCCGCATAAAGGCCGGCGGCGAAAAGAACAAAGAGCGCGGCGTAATGCCACGGTCGATTGGGATGAGAGTAGGTTTGCATAGGATTCAGTCGGGAACCACCGGGTAGTAGTAACGGTGCGGGGCGCCGCCAACGGGGAGTAAACAGGCGGTTACCCATCAAAGAACGGAATCGTTTTCGGACTCAAGCGTTTTGAGTCGGTCGACCGGCGCGCGCGACCGCTCCCCAGCCATTTCGGTATCAGCGATAGCCCGCCGCCGACGTTCACCCGCGCAGGCTTGCCCGTCAGGCTGAGACGCGTCGGAAAACTTCCGGCGCCACGAACACTTCCGTCGGTCGCACGCGCCGACGGCTCATCAAATTGAAAAGCAGGGTCACAATCTCGGCCACCACCCGGTCGTAAACCGGTCCCACACAGGTCAGCGGCGGATCAAAGAAGTCCGCATGCTCGTGGTCCCCGACCCCCACCACTGCCACATCCGCGGGCACTTGGCGCCCAGCGTCTTTCAGCGCGTAAAAGGCCCCCAGCGCCAACGTGTCAGTCACCGCGAACAACCCATCACAGCGCGGATGCGCCTGCAAATGAGCCGACAACGCGGCCGCTCCACTCGCCGGCGTGAAATCCGCCGCCGTGATCCGGGCCGGCTCCCGACCCGTCGCTGCACGCACCGCGGCACAAAACGACTCAGTCCGATCGGCCGTCGTCTCCGTCAGCAAGGACGGCGTGATGACCGCCGGCTGACGCGACCCGCGGCTCACCAGGATCTCCGCCGCCTGCCGGCCTCCCTCGCCCGGCGTTTCCAGAACACAGCAATAGTTGGGCAATCGCCGGCCTTGAACCACCACCGCATAGGGCAGTGTGGTTGATTTGAGAAACGCGTCATCCACCGGCAGCGTATTCGCAATAATCGCTCCGTTGAACCGACTCGCGCTCAACAAACCCGGCATCTCCCGCAGCCGGCCGGCATGAAACATGTCGATCGTAACCGAGAACCGCCGGTCCGCACTGGTCCGCGCGTCCACCGCCTGCTGCACTTGGCGCAGCGTGCGGCTGACAAGAAACAGGGGGGCCTCAAACGACGTCAGGATGCCAAGCTCCATGTGCCGCACCTCCGGGTCATGCGCCCGCAAGCGTCGCGCCGCGACATTGGGAACGTAGCCCAGCTCGCGTACGGCTTGACGGATACGCTCGACCGTGGCGGGCGCGAGGCGGCGCTCCTCGTGCCGGTTGGACAAGACCGTGGAGACAGCGGCGGGCGATAAGCCCACGTGTTCCGCGATCATGTGCACCGTCACCGGCCGGTTCTCACCTCGTGCCATCGTGCGCATAATTCAGCCCGTCCCGATGGCGGCAAGCGGCAATCCGCGGCCAATGGTGATGAAACGAGGGTCAACGTTTCCAACGCCAGCGATGACCCATCCCGCGTCAAATCACGGACACCGACCGCCGTCAAAAATAAGCACGACTATGTTCCGTCCGGTGCGAATTCCATTTGTCAGTTCACGCCTCGCGGCGACAGTGCCCCCATGTCTTTAATCGCGCTGAATCCCGCCACTGGCCGTCGCATCGCTTCGTATCGCGAGCACAGCCGCGCAGCCATTGAGCGCGCCCTGGTCCGCGCTCACAGTGCGCAAGCCACCTGGCGGGCGCTCTCGCTCACTCAGCGCGCCAAACCGCTCCGGGAACTCGCTGCAGCTCTTCGAGAACGCGGCGAAGCGTTGGCCAAGTTGATCACCGACGAAATGGGGAAACCCATTAGCCAGGCTCGCGGCGAAGCAGAAAAATCCGCCATGCTGTGTGAGTATTATGCCCGCCACGCCACGCGGATTCTCCGTTCGGAAACGCCCGAGGGCGCACCGGACTTCGCCCGCGTCACGTACGAACCTCTCGGCACCGTCCTCGCCATTATGCCGTGGAATTTCCCGGTCTGGCAGGTGGCCCGCGCCGCCGTGCCTGCCCTCATCGCGGGAAATGCCGTCTTGCTTAAGCACGCCCCGAGCGTTCCCGGCTGCGCCCTCGCTTTGGAAAAACTCTTCGAGCACGCCGGTTTTCCGCCGGGCTTGTTTCAAGTCCTCCTCATCGGTACCGCGCCCATCCCCGGTCTGATCGCGGACCCGCGCGTGCACGCGGTCACGCTGACCGGCAGCACCGCCGCCGGAAAATCCGTCGCCGCGCTGGCCGGTGCGGCCATGAAGCCGGGAGTCTTCGAACTGGGCGGCAGCGACCCCGCCATCGTGCTCGCCGACGCCGACCTCGACCACGCCGCGGAAACCTGCGCCCTCGCCCGCCTGTTGAACTCCGGCCAGAGTTGCGTCTGCGCCAAACGCTTCATCGTTGTTCGCTCCGTGCTCCGCGACTTTGAAGAGCGTTTCACCGCCCGGATCGCCGCCCGCCGTGTGGGTGATCCGACCGACCCGAAAACCGACATCGGCCCGCTCGCCCGCGCCGATCTCCGCGACGCCTTACACGCGCAAGTCACCGCCAGCATCAGCCGCGGTGCCCGCGTCCTGCTCGGCGGCAAGCCGCTGCCCGGTCCCGGCTTTTTCTACGCGCCCACCGTGCTGACCGATGCCAAGCCAGGCATGCCGGTTTACGACGAAGAGGTCTTCGGACCCGTCGCGACCATTATCCCCGTGCGTGATGAAGCGGAAGCCATCCGCGTCGCCAACGACTCCCGCTTCGGTCTCGGCGCCTCCCTCTTCACCCGCAGCCGCACCCGCGCGCGGCGGCTGATCCCGCAACTCGCAACCGGGTGCGTCTTCGTGAACGACTTCGTGCGCTCCTCACCCGAACTGCCATTTGGCGGTATCAAGGAAAGTGGATACGGCCGCGAACTCGGGGCCTGGGGCGCCCGCGCCTTTACCAACGTCAAGACGGTCTGGGGCGGCTGAGTGCGCACGAAGGCCGTAGTGATACAGACATTCCTGTCTATTGGTCCATGGTGATATAGACATTCCTGTCTATTGGTCCATGGTGATATAGACATTCCTGTCTATTGGTCCATGGTGATACAGACATTCCTGTCTGTTGGTCCGGCGTGACACAGACATTCCTGTCTGTTCCGAGAAGGTCGCACTCAAAGACAAACAGACAGGAATGTCTGTATCACCCCGCAAACACAGACAGGAATGTCTGTCTCACTTTCCGCGCGTCGTTACCGCGCCGCCACCGGGCGCGTCGCAACTTGCTCCGCACTGAGCGCGCCGGCTTTCGGGGCCGGGAGCGTCACCTTACCGGTGGCCGCCCATTCCGTACCACGAGCCAAGGTCACTTGAAACCCGAGCCCGTGGACCGCATCGGTCGCGTGACCCAGCGTCGTGTGAAAAACCCGGCCATTGCCAAACGGGATCACCATCAGCATCGGCTCATGCTCTTGCGTGCGGTCCGAATAGGCGGACGCCAGAATCGTCACGTTCCGAGCCGGCCCGCGCAGCCGATCGTAGAGCTCGTCTTTCGCATGTTTCCATTTCACCGGCAGCCCGCGCATGATCGGGTGCTGGGCGTCACGCGTCTCGACCACAAACTCATGTTGCGGTCCATGTCCGCCGCCCGGCCCGGCCGTCAAGTCCTTGATCCAGTTCGCGTCACGGAAACGTAGATACGGACCGGACGCTTCGTTTCGTCCGCCCCACCCGCCGACGCCAATCATCTCATTATATTCCGGCCACTCCGGGAACGCGTTGTTCGCGGCGTGATAGGAAACGAATCCGCCGCCGTTCCGCACATGCTTCACCAACGCGAAACGCACATCGTCGGGCCAGCGCTCACCGTTATAATTCGAGAGCACCACCGCATAATTGGAAAACTCCGGACGCCATTTCGCCCAAAGCGCGGGCGACCGCTTCGCATGCTCCGCTTGCGCCGCGGTAAACTCCTGCAGCTTGGTCGCGTGAGTGGCCTGCTGCGCCGGCGTGGCGTCCTTGGGCAGACGCGGAGCAGCGGGTTTCGCCGGCGGCGTCGTTGACACGTCGACCGTGAACCGCCCGGTCTCTTCGAGTATGGTCTTCAGCAGCGGCGTCGTGGTCGCCCACTGGTGATTGTTCTGCCCATCGACAATTAACACTTTGATTTTGCCCGCCGCCCCCTGCGCGGAAACAGACGCCGCGGCCAAGGCGAGCGCAGCGATCGTAACAATAGGAAATAGAACACGACTAATCCGGGGCAGGGGGCTCATACCTGAGAGCATCATGGTTTTCGGCGCGGCGTAAACAGTAAGGTTTGCTGAAAAGCGATACTGACACCCCTCGTTCTCCTGGACAGGGTTCCCGGGCAACGTTTTTTGCTCACGCCAAAATTTTAACGACAGACAGGAATCTCTGTATCACACTCCTGATGAACCGTCGCACTTTCCTCTTGGGCGCCTCCAAGGCCACCGCCGCGCTGAGCCTGCCAACGCTGACCCGCGCCGCGATCCCGGCCTCGGACTCCTTTCCCGCGATCGATACCCACACGCATTTCTACGATCCCACCCGTCCCGAAGGCATTCCGTGGCCCCCGGCGTCAAACGCGTTGCTCCACCGTCCCGTGCTTCCGCCGGAATTTACCGCCCTTACCTCCCGACACCACGTCGTCGGAACCGTCGTCGTCGAGGCCAGCGATCGCGTCGAAGACAACCAATGGATCCTCGATCTCGCCGCGCGCGACGAGGCGATCGTCGGCTTCGTCGGCCACCTGAAGCCGGGCGCTCCGGGATTCGCCGCCAACCTGCACCGTTTCGCCGCCAATCCGCTCTTCCGTGGACTTCGCCTACGCCTCGCCGATCTCAACCGGCTCGGCGATCCCGCGCATGACGCCGAACTGCGCCGCATCGCGGATGCCGGCCTCACCGTCGATGTCCTCGGTGGCGCCGCGACCCTGGGCAAGGTCGAGGCGCTCGCTGCCGCTTTTCCCGCTCTGCCGATCGTCATTAATCATCTGCCGTTCAAAGACTGGGATGGCCAACCCGCCGCCGCCCGGACCGCATTGCGAAACGTGGCCGCGCAAAAGAATGTCGTCGTCAAGCTCTCCGAAGTGGTCCGCCGCGTGAACGATGTCATTATCGAAGACCCCGCGTTCTACCGCCCGATGCTGGATACCCTGCTCGATCTGTTTGGCCCCGAGCGCGTGCTCTTCGGCAGCAACTGGCCCGTCAGCAATCGCGTCGCGCCCTACGCAATCGTGCATCGGGTGGTCGCGGATTATTTCGCCAGCCAAACCCGCGCAGTGGC
>CAYVDZ010000208.1:2414-8169 GCA_964450575.1 uncultured Opitutus sp. | reverse complement strand
ACCCAACGCCTGCGCCTCCTTATTGTTGACGACGATCCGCGGCTGCTGAAATCCCTCCGTGAAACGCTCGAAGGCGACGGTCACGTCGTCACCACGGCCGGCGGCGGCCAGGCCGGAATCACTGCGTTCGAGGACGCGGCCAAGGGAGCGGAACCGTTCGCCGCCGTCATCACCGATCTCGGCATGCCGTATGTCGACGGTCGCAAAGTTGCCGCCGCCGTGAAGGCACGTTCACCGCACACTCCGGTCATCCTCCTGACCGGCTGGGGGAATCGGCCGCCTCCTGAAGGAGAGCCGTTCCCCGCTGTCGATCGAATCCTAAGCAAACCACCCAAACTACGAACTATCCGCGAGGCCCTCGTCGCCGCCATTCCTTCCGGACCCAAGCAGTCAGCCGTCCCCCTCACCTCATGACGGATCAACCTCTCGCGCGTGTCCTCGTGGTCGACGACGAAATCTCCCTCGTTAACGCACTTAAGAGCACACTCGAACAACACGGATATTCCGTCACGGGATCATGCCGCTCCTCCGATGCGCTCGCCTTGCTCAAGCAGGAAAAATTCGAGCTGCTCCTGGCGGACCTGAGTCTACCGGATCTGGACGGCATTGCCCTGCTCCGCACCGCGCTGACGCTGGATCCGGGCATGATCGGCATCATCATGACGGGTCATGCCAGTGTGGATACAGCTGTCGAGGCGATGAAAGTAGGCGCGCTCGATTATGTTTTGAAGCCGTTCCGCTTGAGCGCGGTGCTCGCCGTGCTCTCGCGCGCACGGACGGTCCAACACCTGCGGAGTGAGAATGAAGACCTGCAAAAACACCTCCAGGCCTGGACCACGGAGCTCGAAGCGGCGAATCAAGAACTTGAGGCTTTCACCTACTCGGCCTCACACGACCTCCGCGGCCCGATCCGCTCCATCGCCGGTTTCGCCAGCGCTGTGATCGAAGGCATCGACCAGGGAAATCTGGCGCACGCGCGGGAAGCGGCCGTGCGGATTCACGCCCGCACCCAACGCATGCAGGCGTTAACGGAAGATCTGCTCCGACTCGCCCGGGCGGCACGCGCCGAAGTGCGTTTTGAGGACGTTGATCTCGCGGACATCGCGCGGGACGTCTTCACCAAACTGCAGAGCGAAACGCCCAATCGCAGCGTCCACGTCGAGATTGCGCCCAGTCTCAAAGTTTCCGGTGACGCCGGGTTGCTGCGGCTCGCCATGGAAAACCTCCTGAGCAACGCTTGGAAATACACCGGACCCAACGCGGAACCACGGATCGAAGTCGGCTCCGAGCTCCAAGACGGTTCGAGCCGGGTATATTTTATCCGGGACAATGGCGTCGGCTTTGATCCGAAGCACACGCACAAGCTCTTCGTGCCGTTTGAGCGACTGCACCCGGAGGCTCAGTTTCCCGGGACAGGCATCGGACTGACGACGGTCCAGCGCATCATTCTCAAACATGGTGGACGCGTGTGGGCCGAGGCGACTCCGGAAAAAGGAGCAACGTTTCGATTCACCCTGCCGAACGCACCGTCAACCGCAAGTCCCACAAGCCTCGCGCGATCGAGTGATCTGAATGACATTCCTCCCCGGCCGGCCGATCCCCCCGCCTAAGCAAAACCGTCCTCCATCGAAGCCAGCGCCGAGTTTCACGACCTCAACTTCGCCGCGTGGCAGCCAACCGGCATTGGCCGCGGGCGCTCATTCCTGTCCGCAAGGCGGACACGTCCGCCTCTATCGTTGACGCTCCAGGGGCGCCACCGCGACGTTTGCGTATGTCTTTCCCGCTCGCCTCCCGTGCCTCAATGCCCAATGCGCTGCCGACACCTGTCAGCTTCAATCCGGACGATTTCCGCACGGGTATTCTCCATTTTGGATCCGACCGCGCCGATGTACCGCCGGGAGCACTTGAAGGAGCAACGATCACTCCCTCGGCCACATCGCTCCCGACACCCACAACGCCGCTATCCGCGTTTCAAACCCTGCTCGCGGCCGATGCCCTGCGCTATCTGACCGTGCAACTCGCCGCGGCCAAAGCCTCCGGCCATCCCGGAGGATTCTGTTCCAGCGCGGAGGTGGTCGCCGCGTTGTTTCTCCTTGGACACAAGAACGTATTCACCGAAGTTGGACACCACGCCCCTGGTTATTACAGTGCCCTCTTTCTGGACGGATCGCTGGCGGCCATGGGCATTCACACGGTGGCCGACCTCGCGGCGCGTTTTCGTGAAACCCATGGCCTGCTCGGCCATCTTTCCGGCGCAATCCCAGGCGTCCTCGCTCCGGCGGGCCCGCTGGGTCAGGGCCAGCATTTCGCCTGGGCCGCTGCGCTCCTGAATCGCGAGACGCTCTTTCCCGTGACCATTGGCGATGGCGGCATCGGCGAACCCTATGTAATGAGTGCGCTGAAGCACTACCACACAGCGTTTCCCGAGGTGACGAATGTACTTCCGGTGCTAATCTGGAATGGTTTCTCGCAGGAGCATCACTCGATGGTCAGCGAACTCACCGACGCCGAGATGGCGGCCTACTGGCGAGCCCACGGTTTTGAAGAGGTGATCCAGATTGACGCCAAAACCTACGATGATGCCGGACAAGAGACTGCTTTTGTCGACAGCACCAAGAGTTCGCTTGGCCAGCGCGTCGCGTTCACCGCGGCGGTGATTGACGGCACGCGCCGCGCCGCCGATTCCGCGCTCGGTCAGCGCCGGCGCACGGTGCTGATCCTGAAGCAACTCAAGGGAGCCGGATCGCACAGTTCGGGTTCGAAGTCACATCACCTGTATCCACAATTCACGTTACAACATCCGGACATTATCGCGGGCCTGCAGCGCCGTGCGCTCAGCGCGGAGGAATGGGCCCTGGTGCGACAGAACTTCCTGCGAGCCGCGGGCGGCCCAGCGGGCGTCATTGCCGTGACCGAGCGGCCGCGGGCCGGAGTGGCCCTGCCAGCATTGCCTTTACGCGATTTCCCGGTTGGAGAAACCCAAGTACCGTCAACGGCGCTGTGTCCGCTGGTTGCAGCGGTGGGAGCAGCCGATCCAGAGTTCATTGTCACGAGTGCAGATGGCAACGAAGCGTCGGGGGTCCGAGGCATCAACGACGCCTTGAAAATTCGTCACCCGATTCGCGACGACCTCTACAGCCAGGCTCCCGACGGTCGAGTGTTCGAGCCAATCAGTGAGGACGCCTGTGCCGGGCTCGCCTCGGGTTACGCACTCATGGGCGGCCGCTCTCTCTGGATTTCATACGAGAGCTTCGCGATTAATGGTCTGCCTATCTGGCAAACGGTGACCCAAGCGATGGCGGAATTGCGCCACGCCAAACCGTCGACGATCGCCATGTTCACTGCCGGTGCGCTTGAGCAAGGCCGCAACGGCTGGACCCATCAGCGCCCGGAAATTGAAGCGTATTTGATGGCGCTGGCGCGCAACGGAAACGTGCACCCGCTTTTCCCCATTGATGCGAATTCGATGCAGGCCGCTTACGCGTGGGCGGTCACAACCGAGAATCAGGGCATCGCCATTATCGGATCCAAATCTCCACTGCCCGTTCGCCTCACCCTCGAACAAAGTCGCGCCGCCGTCCGTCTTGGAGCCGCGCTCCTCTACGAGTCCGCTCCCCGTGTGAACGCCAGACTCATCGTGCTCGCCTCGGTGGGCGATATGATCCTGGGTCCCGTCTTCGAAGCCTCCCGCCTGCTCGAGGCCGCCGGACATCGGGTTCGAATCGTCACCATCATCGCGCCACGCCGGCTATTACGCGAATCGGATGTTGCGATCGACGCGGTCACACTCCCGCAAGCGCGTGTAACCGGACAGCTCTCAGACGCAGACTTCAACACGTTGTTTGACGGCGACGCACTCCTCGCCGTCACCGGTGGAGCCAGCGCGGTGCTTGAACCCGTGCTGGTCCGCAGCCGTGCCCGGCGACGCGATCTCGCGGCCTGGCGTCGAGGGGAGACCACCGCAAATCCGGGCGCCCTGCTGGCCTTCAACGGACTCGACGCGGCCAGCTTGGCGGGTCGCGCCAACGCCTTGCTCGCGGAAACGAAATAACGTCCTCCGTTTCCCGACACGCCTTTTGCTCCCGCCTGCCCATGCCTGCCGTCCCGGCGTCTGAACTCCTTTCTCGCTTCCGCCCTCACCTGTGAGCCCTCCGATGGCCATCCACCTTCGCGCTCCGTTTTGGCCCGCGTTTCTTGTCGCGTCGGCTCTGGCCACGAGCGCAGCGGTTTCGCCAGACGGAACAAGGTCCCACTCCGGGAGTCGGTGGCTCCAAAGGGCAATTGACATGCACGGCCACACCGCGCCTGACGTGGTCCCGCGCTCGCTCAATGATGTGGAACTCGCCCGCCTCGCCCGGGACAGCGGGATGCGGGCAATCGTGCTGAAGAACCACCACGTCGCAACCGCCGACCGTGCTCAACTGGCGATGCAAGCCGTTCCTGGAATCGAGGTCTTTGGCGGTGTCGTGCTGAATCGAGCCGTCGGCGGAATCAACCCGGACGCAGTCCGGCGCATGGTCGAAATGGAAGGCGGTCGCGGACGTATTGTCTGGCTCCCTACGTTTGATGCCGAGAACGGAGTTCGCGCGGAGCGCGAGGAGCGACCCTTCGTCAAAGTTATCCGGGAGGGAAGATTGGTGCCAGAGCTGGTGGAGGTGATTCGTCTCATCACCCGTTACGATCTCGTGCTCGCGACCGGCCATCTCCCGGCCGCAGAAAGCATCGTCGTGATTAAAGCCGCCAAGGCTGCGGGCGTTAAACGCATTCTGGTCACCCACGTATTGTCGCCCGCACTACACGCCACGCCGGAAGACCTCGTGGAAATGGTGCGGCTTGGCGCGATGTTGGAATTTGTCTGGCTCGCGCATTATGTCGCCCCGACCACGGCAAACGTGCGATTCCCAGGTCCGAGCCGGCCGCCGTTGCCCCTCGAATGTTGTGTCGAGGCGATCCGGGCCGTCGGTGCGGAGCACATCGTGCTCGCGTCTGATTTCGGCCAACAGGGTAATCCGCCGCCCCCGGACGGGCTGCACGCGTTTGCTGCGGAGCTACACCAGGCAGGCATCAGCGCGCAACAACTCGACTTGATGCTACGGCGGAACCCGGCGCGTCTGCTTGAACTTGCCGCAGCGTGGTAGTTCCCGATCATTCCACGCTCCCCCATCAAAATGAAAATGCTCAAACTCCTCCTCGCACTACTTGCTGCCAGCACCATCGCGTTTGTCGCCCATGGCCAGAACCGGCCATCATACGGACCTGCCATCAATCTCGAGCAGGCCAAACAAGTGATGGCAGCTGCCGAGATTGAAGCGCGCAAGAACGACTGGAACGTCGTAATCGCGATCGTCGATACCGGCGGAAATCTCGTGCTGCTCCAGCGGTTGGACGATACCCAGATCGCGAGTATCACGGTGGCGCAGCAAAAGGCCTGGTCTGCGGCCGGCTTCCGCCGCTCGACGAAAACGTTTGAAGAGGGTGTCGCCGCGGGCCCAGGCGGCGCGCGTATTCTCGCGCTGCACGGTGCGATGCCGGTCGAGGGAGGTTTGCCCATAACCATCAACGGCAGGATTGTCGGTGCGATAGGCGTATCCGGCGTGACCAGCCAGCAGGATGGACAAATCGCCAGCGCAGGCCTCGCGGCGTTAGCCAAACCCTGATTCTTCACCACCGCGATCACGGCTTGGAACGGCGAACCTGTCGTCCTTCCACGGAATTCAACCGTTCGAACCCGGCTGCTGTTTACACGCCGACTGGT
>CAYVDZ010000208.1:1740-2404 GCA_964450575.1 uncultured Opitutus sp. | reverse complement strand
GTCTGCGCCGGCGTATCAGCGTTCGCCCTACACCCGTTTCAACTCCGGATTCGCTGGCTGACTTCTCTCAATCGATAGTTCCTCCACATCACCGAGCCCCCTCGCTTCGACACCTGCGACGATCGCCCACCCATGATCTATTGATGAAAACCCATCGAATTGCACTGTACCCTGGCGACGGAATTGGTCCGGAAGTCACCGACGCAGCCGTCGAGACTCTGACTGCACTGGAGCGCGCGGTTGGCGGTTTCCATCTGGAGTTTACCCGTTTCGATTGGGGCGTTGCCCATTATGATCGCCACGGTGACGTTGTTCCAGCGGACTTCCTCGCACAGCTGCGTCCGTTCAACGCGATTCTCCTCGGCGCCGTGGGCTGGCCCGCGAAGCTGCCGGATCACATCACGCTTCGACCGCTCATCGAAATTCGACAGACATTCGATTTGTGGGCCTGTGTTCGTCCAGCCCAGACTTTCGCCGGAGTCCCGAATCCGCTCCGAAGTGAACAGCGGATCGATCTCGTGGTGGTGCGCGAAAACTCCGAGGGCGAGTACGTCGATGTCGGCGGTCGATTTCGCATCGGTGAGCCCGAGGAGTTCGCGGTCCAAAGCGCCCTGCACACGCGGCGCGGGATTGAGCGCGCCTTGCGTTTCGGCTTCGATCTCGC
>CAYVDZ010000208.1:0-1730 GCA_964450575.1 uncultured Opitutus sp. | reverse complement strand
CGGCAGCGCAGGCGCAAACTCACCCTCGCGACCAAATCGAACGCCCAGCGCCATGCCTTTGTGCTTTGGGACAACGTGCTCGAACAGCTCACTCCGGAATTTCCCGATATCGCGGTCGACAAACAGCACATCGACGCCATCGCGATGAACTTCGTCCGTCGCCCCGAGACATTCGACGTGGTGGTGGCCTCCAATCTGTTTGGCGATATTCTCACTGATCTTTCGGGTGCAATCACGGGCGGCCTCGGACTTAATCCATCCGCCAACCTCGACCCATCGCGGAAAAATCCATCGCTGTTTGAACCCGTGCACGGTTCCGCACCCGACATCGCGGGTCGAGGCATCGCCAACCCCGTGGGTACCTTTCTTGCCGCTGCGATGATGCTGGAGTGGCTCGGAGAAAAACGCGCGGCCCTGCGGTTGAACGAGACCGTCAAGCGAACCCTCGCCGCGGGTGCCGGCACACCCGATATTGGCGGTCGTCTGAACACCGCCGAGCTCACCGCACGGATTGCCTCCGCCTTGAAATAATCACGCCGTTGCAAAGCGCCGGGAGACCACGGTTGCTGATTACTTCGCCTGGCGTCCGCCATTCAGTCAATGACCCGCGCTTCAACGTCCGAGCCAGGGCACACCGACCAGCAGCAGCACGAGGAAAAAGATCGACCCAAACACAAAACCGAGGCGCCAGAAATCCCGCCGTGAGATATATCCACTTCCGAAATACACCGGCGCCGGTCCCGTTGCGTAAGGCGTGATGACACCCATGATGCCCAGGGAGAAGGCGAGCAAAAGCGCGAACGTCTTCACCGGCATGTCCGGTATCGCCACACCCGCCGCCAGGACCACCGGCAGCACCGCGGTGGCATGCGCCGTCAGGCTCGCAAAGAGATAGTGGACGAAAAAGAACAGCGTCACCAGGACGACCATCACGAGCTGCGGCGAATATCCAACGAGCAGCGCAGCCGCACTCCCGGCGAACCAGGAAGTGAACCCAACCTTGTTCAATCCATCCGCCAACACGACCAGGGTCGCGAACCAGACGAGAACGTTCCATGCCTGACGATTGCCGAGAATGTCGTCCCACGTAACAACCCGTCCCACCAGCATCCCGCATATAACCACAAGCGCAACCAGCGAAGCGTCCATCACGCTACCACCAAAAATCCAAAGCACCAGCGCAAGTCCCACCAGTGCACCCATGAGCCACTCCCGGAATGTCACTCCGCCCATCGATGCGAGCTCCTCCGCCGCCCACCGGGGCACCTCGATACTGCTTTTAATCTCCGGAGGATAAATTATATATACAAGCCAGGGCAGGATGAGCAGGAGTGCACCGCCAACCGGCAGGAAACCGAAGAACCAGTCCGTCCAGGTGATTTCCACTGCGGCGATTTTGCGCGTTAACTCAATCGCCAGGAGATTGGGCGCGAGCGCGGTGACAAACATCGAGCTGGTAACACAGGTCGTGGCAAACGCCAGCCACATGAGATACGCGCCAACCTTGCGCGCCGTCTCTCCAGGATGGGAACCATATAACGCGGGAATGCCCCGGATCACCGGGAAGAGGGTCCCTCCGCTCCGGGCCGTGTTCGAGGGGGTAAACGGCGCCAGCAGCAGATCCGCCAACATGATCGCGTAGCCGAGCCCGAGTGTGCGGCTTCCGAGTCGCTTGACCAAAACGAGCGCAAACCGTCGCCACGGCGACACCATGCTGCCCTGCACCTGTT
>CAYVDZ010000207.1:0-8171 GCA_964450575.1 uncultured Opitutus sp. | reverse complement strand
TGGGTGGGCAGCTCGCCCTGGGTGCCGAAATCGTTCTCCGTTTCGACCAGGCCGCGCCCGAAATATTGCTGCCAAATCCGGTTGATGGTGACGCGGGCGGTCAGGGGATGGGCTGGGTCGACGACCCACTGCGCGAGATCGAAGCGATTGGGTTTTCCAGCGGGCAGGGGTGGCAGAATCGCGGGGGTGCCGGGAGTGACGGTCTCGCCGTGGCGGGTGAAGTCGCCTTTGATGAAGACGAAACTTTCCCGAGGCTCGGGCAGTTCCGACATGACGAGCGTGGTGACCGGTTTGGGTTCGCGCGCCTCGAGGCGGGTTAGAGCCTGATTGCGACTGCGGAAATCGGCGTCTTTGCTGTCGAAGGCGGCGTAGACGGTGCGTTTTTGCGCGAGAGTCTGTTCGGCCCACGGTGTTGGAAGGATGTCACGAACCCGATCCGATAAGCGTCCGCGGGCCTCGCGAGTGAGACCATCCACCCAGGCGACAACTTCGCTGCCCTTGGGGCTGAGATAGCTCTCGAGATCGGCTTTCGCTTCGGCGATCTCGCGCAGGAGCGCCGCTGGAGCCTCGACTTCGAGCGGAAAGGCGAGGGCGCCGCCGGGTGTGCTCTTGCCGTGTCCGTCCTCGACCGTGTTGTTAAAAAACGCGTAGAGCTGAAAGTACTCTTTCTGCGTGATCGGATCGAACTTGTGGTCGTGGCATTGCGCGCAGCCGACGGTGAGCCCGAGGAACGCGGTGCCGAAGGTGTTGACGCGATCCATGACGGCCTCGATGCGAAACTGTTCCGGGTCGATGCCGCCTTCCTGGTTGATCTGCGTGTTGCGGTTGAAGCCGGTGGCGACCTTCTGATCGAGCGTGGGATTCGGGCGCAGGTCACCGGCGAGTTGGTCGATGACGAACTCGTTGAAGGGGAGATCGCGGTTGAGGGCGTCGATCACCCAATCGCGGTATTTCCAGATCTGACGCGGGGCGTCGATGCTGTAGCCGTTGGAGTCGCCGTAACGGGCGACATCGAGCCACGGTCGTGCCCAGCGTTCGCCGTGGTGCGGTGAGGCGAGCAGGCAATCCACGACGCGCTCGAAGGCGTCCGGGCGGGTGTCGGCGAGGAACGTGGCCGTTTCGGCGGGGGTCGGCGGGAGTCCGATGAGATCGAGCGTGACGCGACGCAGCAACGTGGTGCGATCGGCGCTCGGAGCCGGGGCGAGGCCATCCTGTTCGAGCCGGGCGAGGATGAACGGATCGATGGGGTTGCGCGGCCACTGCTTTTGTCGAATGGCGGGCGGCGTGATCCGTTTGGGGGTGACAAAAGCCCAGTGTTCGAAGACGCCGGGTTCTTCGATCTCGGGGGACGGCGAGCCGGCAGCGACCCAACTTCGGAGGACCTCGACCTCCATTTCACTGAGAGCCGGTTTTTTGTAGGGCATCTGGGGGATGTCCTCGTGCGGACCCACGATGAGTTGCAGGAGCATGCTATCCGCCCACGCGCCGCTTTTGATGGGCGGGCCGCTATCGCCGCCAATGAAAAGGTTTTCCGCGGTGTCGAGGCGGAGGCCGGCCTCGATTTTGGAGGCGCCGTGACAGCGGACGCAGTGCTGCGTCAGAATGGGTTTCACATCACGCGTGTAGTCGACCGCGGCGTGAGCCGGCGCAGAGAGCACCGCGAGAGCGAGAGTCAGCAACGTCCGAGGTGTCATTCGGAGCAAAAATGCGGGGTGAGTTCGCAGACGGCAAAAATAATCTGCGAAAGATTACGACTTCGAAGCGGCGAGCGAGTCCTATCGGGGCCCTCGATTACCGCGTGTCTTGCTCCCCAACGGGTAGCTCAACTCCCGTCCGATCTCGTCCGTTCGCGAGACTGCTTTCGAGGACGAATCGGAGCGGAGCGACATTTGGGATAACTCGGGCACCCCCAAATATCGGACTTTTCTCGCCAGACCATCTTTTGCTCACAGTGCGGGCACGACGGTGTCGTGAAATCTCCTCGCGTGACGTCGTCCAGGATGGCCTGTCGTTGCGCGACCGGCAGCCGATTGAAGCCCACGACAAACTGCGGACCTGTGAGAGCAAGAATGAGGTTCATTTTCCGGCAGATAGTCACCAGCGCGCTTATGGCAACTGTAGCGTTTATAGCGAATAATTGCTTGAATTCAGGTCATCGGTGACAATGGTTGCGCCACTATGCTCACCACCCGAAACAACCGCATCGACCCGTCCCTGATCCCGGAGGAGCAGCTGGCCGAACTGGCCAAAGTTTTCGCCAAACCCGATCACGTCGCCCTCATCGATGCGCAGGGTAACCGCACGCATCTGCCGGAGGCCCTTTTTGCCCACTTCGCCCGCATTGTCCGGCTCATGTCGGAAAAGAAAGCCATCGTGATGGTGCCAGAAGACGAGGCGTTCACCACCCAGGCAGCAGCGAACTACCTCGGCGTCTCGCGCCAGCATCTGGTCGACCTGCTGGAGCAGAAGGAAATTCCCCACCACAAGGTCGGCACGCATCGTCGCGTGACCTTTAAGGACCTATTGGCCTATGAGCGCAAACGCGACACCACGCGCCGCGCGGCCCTCGACCAGCTCGCGACCGCTGCCGAAGACGCCGGGCTCTACGATTCCGACTACACCGGCAATAAATGAGGGCGGACTACCGGATCTTTCTCGACGCCTGCGTGCTCGCCAACTTCGGCGTGTGCGACCTCTTGCTGAGATTGTCCGAGCGCCCGCGCCTGATCGTGCCGCATTGGTCGGCTGAAGTGCTGGCGGAAGTCCGCCGCACGCATTTGGAACAATTGAATTGGCCCGTCGCGCTGGCCGATTCGTTTCAAGCCAAGGTCCGGGAGGCGTTCCCCGATGCCGAGGTGATCGGCTACGAAAGCCTGCTCCCGGCGCTCACCAACGACGAGAAGGACCGCCACGTCCTCGCCGCCGCCATCCGCGGAAACTGTCCGCTCATCCTCACGTTCAACCTGAAGCACTTTCCCGCCGAGGCCTTGAAGCCGTGGGGTATCTGCGCGAGCCACCCCCAGGATTACCTGCTGATTCTTTACGAAATGGAGCCCGGGCAGGTGATGGCCTGCCTCGGCGAGATCGCCGGCAAGCGAAAGCTGGAGGTGCAGGATGTCCTGATCCGGCTCGGCAAGGTCCTGCCAAATTTCTCGCAGCGGCTGCTCGACGACCTAGGCTGATTCCTTTCATGACCACCGACAGCATCATCTCCAAGGTCTGGTCCTTCTGCCACACGCTCCGCGACGACGGCGTGGGCTACGGCGATTACCTCGAGCAGCTCACCTACCTCATCTTTCTCAAGATGGCGGACGAGTACTCGAAGCCGCCCCACACAAGATCCAAGACCCCGCCAAACTCGCCCGTCTGATTGAGATGGTGGACGACGTCACCTGGACCACGCTCGATGCCGACACCAAGGACCGCCTTGCGCTCGCATCACATCCCCGGGAAGCCGCCTTTGCCCTTCATCGCTTCCATTTGGCGCATCATCTTCTTTCCGCCGCCGCCTTTGAACATCTTCATCATCTTCTGCATCTGCTGGAACTGTTTCAAGAGCTGGTTGACATCGACGATCTTCACCCCGGCTCCACTCGCGATCCGTAGGCGGCGGCTGCCGTTCAAGATATCCGGTTTCCGGCGTTCCTGGCGGGTCATCGATTTGATGATGGCTTCGGTACGGGCCATCTGCTGATCCGCGCCATCGGGGATCTGCACGTTGTTCATCCCCGGAATCATGCCGAGAATGCTCTGCATCGATCCCATTTTCTTCACCTGCTGGAGCTGGGATAGGAAGTCATCGAGATCGAACTCCGCCTTCCGGAGCTTCTCGGCCATCTTCTCGGCTTCCTTTTCATCGATGTTTTCCTGCGCTTTTTCGACGAGGGACACGACGTCGCCCATGCCGAGAATGCGCGACGCCAACCGGTCGGGGTGAAACGTTTCGAAGTCGGTGGTCTTTTCGCCGGTACCGATGAATTTAATCGGCACGCCCGTCACGGATTTGATCGACAGGGCGGCGCCGCCACGGGTGTCACCGTCGAGCTTGGTCAGAATCAGTCCGGTGAGTTGCAGGGCTTCGTGGAAAGCCTTGGCCACATTGACGGCTTCCTGTCCCAAGGCACCGTCGACGACGAGCAGGACCTCATCCGGCTGAATCTGAGCGCGCAGTTTTTTTACTTCTTCGATGAGGTTGGCGTCGATTTGGAGCCGGCCTGCAGTATCGAATAGAATGGCATCGGCTGAGGCGGCTTCGGCGGCCTTTAGACCCGCCATTCCGATGGCGGGGACGTCCTTCGAAATGCGATCGGCGTAGAAGCCGATTTCCTCCTGCTTCGCGAGGATCTCGAGCTGGTCGATGGCCGCGGGGCGGTACACATCGGCGCCGACCACGAACGGCCGATACCCGCGCTTCTTCAGCAATTTGCCGAGTTTGGCGGTGGAGGTGGTTTTGCCGGAGCCGTGGAGACCGACGAGAAGAATCTTCAGCGGTCGGGCACCGGAGAGGTCGGTCAGGCCTTCACCGAGGAGTTTAACCAACTCGTCTTGAATGATCTTAACCACCTGCTGGCCGGGCGCGATGCCCTTGAGCACGTCTTTGCCGATAACCTCTTGTTGAACGCGCTCAACGAATTCCCGAGCCACCTTAAAGTGGACGTCGGCGGCCAGAAGAGCGGTGCGCACTTCCTTGAGGGCCTCCGCCATGTTTTCGTCCGACAGCTTTCCAATGCCGCGGAAGTTGCGGAGCGCGTTGCTCAGTTTGTCGGTAAGGGATTCAAACATGCGAACGTCACCGCTGGGGTAGAATTCGGCCGGATGCAACTGCTCCGGTGCGTCGGGCCAAAATCGGATGCCGTTTAGACGACGCGCAGCTGGCGGAGTTTGGCGGTCACGCTTTCTTTCGTGCCGGGTTTTACCAGATAGTGGCGGATGCCGAGAGCCGCAGCCCTCTCCACCGTGTTGCGGTCGTTTGAAGCGGTGCAGAGTACGATCTGCAATGACTTTAGCATCTGCGATCCAGAAATTCGTTCCAAAACGTCGAAGCCATTTAACTGAGGCATTTCCAGATCCAGAAAAAGGATGTCGAAGCTGCGGCTGGGATCATCGAGCAGTCGCATCGCACCTTCACCGTCGGACACCACTGTGACTTTGGTTCCGGGCTCCAAACGGATGATTTTTTCGAGGACGGCGGCCGAAACAGGATCATCTTCGGCGATGAGGATATTAATCAATGGAAGGAGGGGGAGAGGGAATCGTGGCGGAGCTCGTTTCGAACTACGCTTCAATGCTTCGATGGCCAAGACAAATTCATTCTCGTCAAAGTCCCGGGCATACTGGATAACCGCCGTCCCTATGAACCCGGTTCTCAAGCTTTTGATCGACGGCGGCAGCCTCACGACGGGCCAAATGGCTCAAGTCGCGGGTCTGACCGAAGCGGAGGTTAATCAGCACCTGGATCAGTTGAAGAAGGACAAAATCTTCCTCGGCTGGCGTCCGGTGCTCGATTTGTCCCGGGACGCCGCCGCCGGTGCCGCCGTGCGGGCCGTGATCGAAGTGAAGGTGACGCCCGAGCGCGGAGGTGGGTTCAACCGCTTTGCGGAACGGATTGCACGTTTCGACGAGGTCGAGTCCTGCTATTTGATGTCGGGCAGCTATGACTTGCTCGTTTTTGTGAAAGGCGGATCGCTGCAGAAAGTAGCGGGGTTTGTCTCGGAGAAGCTTTCAACAGTGGAAGGTGTGCTCTCGACGTCGACCCACTTCATGTTACGCTGCTATAAAGAGCAGGGGTTCCTGCTCGATGTGACGGAAGCGCAGACCACGCGGCTGAGCGTCGCGCCTTGATCGGACGGGACCTATCCACATGAGCACCGATCCGAAACGTTGGGTGGCGGGGCATATTGCAACGCTGCCGCGAAGTGGTATCCGCGATTTCTTTGAGTTGGTGGCGAAGATGAAAGGTCAGGACGTCATCTCTCTGGGCGTCGGCGAGCCGGACTTTGTCACGCCGTGGCATGTCCGGGAAGCGGCCATATATGCCCTCGAAAAGGGCAGGACGTACTATACGTCCAATCTCGGCATGCCCGAGCTGCGGAAAGAAATTTCGCGCTACGTCGAGGAACACTTCGGCATCAGCTATCGTTACGATGATCAGGTGATCGTGACGGTCGGTGTGAGTGAAGCGTTGGACCTCGCGTTCCGCGCCTTTTGCAATCCAGGGGACAAAGTGATGTATCACCAACCGTGTTACGTCAGCTATCACCCGAGTGTCACGCTGGTGCATGGCGAGGCGATCGCAGTTCCGACGTATGCGAAGGATAACTTCGCGTTGACCGCGGAAGCCTTGCGGGCGGCCTGGCAGCCCGGCGCGAAGATTCTGATGTTGAACCTGCCGTGCAATCCGACCGGTGGGACGTGTACGCGCGAGCAAGTGGAGAAGATCGCGGAGTTTTGTCGCGAGAAGGACCTGCTTGTGCTCAGCGATGAGATCTATTCGGAGCTGACCTTTGAGGGGACGCACACGAGCATTGCGAGTCTTCCTGGGATGGCGGAGCGGACGATTTTCCTCCACGGTTTCTCGAAGGCGTTTGCGATGACTGGATGGCGCATTGGTTATGCTTGTGGACCGGCGGTGCTGATCGATGCGATGATGAAGGTGCATCAATACGCCATGATGTGTGCCTCGATTATAGCGCAGGAAGGCGCACTCGAAGCGTTGAAGCACGGCTGGGACAACGTGGTGAAGATGCGGGACCACTATCATCGCCGGCGCGATCTGATCGTGCGCCGTTTCAATGAGATTGGAATGAAGTGTCACCTGCCCCGCGGTAGTTTTTATGCCTTCCCGGATGTGACGCCCTTGGGGATGTCCGAGAAGGACTTTGCCGTCGGCCTGCTCCAAAACGAAAAGGTCGCGGTCGTTCCAGGTACGGCGTTCGGCGAAAACGGTCGGGGCCATGTGCGCGCCTGTTTTGCGACGAGTTATGATCAAATCATCGAAGCGTGTGATCGCGTGGAGCGATTCGCGAATTCGAGCAAGTGAAGCTAACCGGGGGCGAGGAAGGGGACGAATAGTTCTTCTCTTCCCGGCGCTCCCGTCCTTCCTGTTCCCCTTATGTCTCGTATCGTCGCCATCGTCGGTCGGCCCAATGTCGGTAAAAGTCGCCTCTTTAACCGGCTGGCGCGGAGGCGTATCTCGATTGTACACGATCAGCCAGGTATCACCCGCGATGTGATTTCAGCCGAGATCGAAGAGGGTAACTATACGCTCCTTGATACCGGTGGCTTGGGTTATCAAGGGAGCGATACGCCGGCGGCGTTGACCCAGGCCTCGGAGCAGCAGGTGGACTTTGCGATGACGGCGGCATCGCTCATCCTGTTTGTGATCGATGGATTGAGCGGGCTCACGTCGCTCGATGAGAAGATTGCGCAGCGGCTGCGGAAGAGCAAAAAACAGGTGCGGCTCGTCGTGAATAAAGCCGATTTTGGCGACGAGAAGGTGGCGCTCGACGACGCGTATCGCCTCGGCTTTGGCGAGCCCTTGCGCGTCTCCGCTGAACATGGCAACGGGGAGCAGGATTTGCGTGAAGCGATCGCGGCGGCATTGGGACCGATCGAGGAGGCCGAGCTCGCGGCCGAGAAGGCCCGGGCGGCGGATGCGCCGCTCTGTATCTGTTTCATCGGTCGTCCGAACGTGGGGAAGTCCTCGCTCAGCAATCGGCTGTTAAAGGATGATCGTCTCATTGTCAGCGAGGTGCCCGGGACGACCCGCGATGCGATCGAGTTGCCCTTCGATTTCTGCGGACGGGATGGCAAGATATATCCGTTCAAGCTTATCGACACGGCCGGGATCAAAGCCGCGACCAAACTGGCATCTCCAGTGGAGTATTTTTCCCGTTTGCGCTCGCTCGATGCGATCAAGAATACGGACGTCGTTTTTCTTGTGCTCGATGCGCTTGATGGCGTGACGCAGCAGGACAAGGCGATCGCGGGCGAAGCGGTAAAAGAAGGGAAGCCCATCGTGCTCCTCGTCAACAAGTGGGACTTGGTGCAGAAGGCCTTTAAGCAGCAAGGCGGCTTCGAGCCTTATAAAAGCGAGCGGGATTATCGCGAGAAGTACGAACACGCCCTATTCAACCGATTGTTTTTCACCCCGGGCTCGCCCGTTATTTTCG
>CAYVDZ010000206.1:0-8177 GCA_964450575.1 uncultured Opitutus sp. | reverse complement strand
CGAGCAGTGAAATCAGCTGAAGCCCCAGCCGCGATCGCGTCTCAGCATCTCTGCCGGAATGAAGGGCGCGGACCGCTCCGGCAAAATCCTGGGTTCGCGCCTGCCATACCGCCAGCGCCAGGGCTTCGGCTTCCGTCAGAGGCAGAGGCATCGCGCCATTCGTTGGATTCGGCGCGATCGTCGGCATCGCTGGCTTGCGATCCGCCGTGCTTCCACTGCTGGTGCGCGAGCCCGCGCAACCGCTCAGCAAGACCGCGAGGCCGAGCGTCAACGTGGCATGGACGGACGTTCTCCGCGTCGTCCAGACAGCCGAGGCGAAGGAGCGCGATCTTCGAGCGGACGAGCGACCGCCGCGGCAAGCCAGCACGGAAAGAAGCGACCAGAGAGACACGCGGACACCAAATACAGCAGGCGTCCGCGCGCAACTCCCGCCCTCCGGCAAATCGCGCAAGGGAAACCCTGGATGATCAACGCTGCCACGCCAGCCACTTGCCAAAGATACGCTTCACCAAAGGAGTGAGCCGGGTGCGACTGTAAAGATCGCCGACTTTGCGGATCGCCTCGGCTTGCGTCGGATAAGGATGGATCGCCGCCCCGATCCCACCGAGTCCGATCTTATTCGTCATCGCCACGGAGAGTTCCCCCATCATATCGCCGGCATGCGCCGCCACGATCGTCGCTCCGACGATCTGATCCGTGCCCTTCCGCACATGCACGCGCACGAAACCCTCTTCATCGCCATCGAGGATCGCGCGGTCCACCTTGCCGAGCGGCTGCGTATAAGTATCGATCGCGATCCCCGCCGCCTTCGCATCCTTCGGCGCAAGGCCGATATGCGCGAGCTCGGGCGAGGTGTAGGTACACCACGGTATCACGAGCGAACTCGCCCGGCGCCGACCCTTGAAGAGCGTATTTTGAATCACAATACGTGCCATGAAATCCGCCGCGTGCGTGAATTGATACGGTGAACAAATGTCACCACAGGCATATATCCGCGGATTGGCCGTCTGCAGCCGGTCGTCCACATTCACGCCCTTCTTGCCGAACGTCACACCTGCCGCTTCGAGGCCAAGTCCCTCGACGTTGGGCGCCCGGCCCACCGCAATCAACAATTGGTCGGCAATGATCTCCTGATCCGCGCCCTCCGAGCTACATTGAATCGACACGCGGCCTTCAGCGCGGCGTTCGAGTCGCAGGTGCTTGGCCTGGAGGATGAGTTTGACGCCATCACGAACGAGAGCGGCTTGTACAATCCCGGCCGCTTCGGGGTCTTCCCGCGGCAATACGCCGCCTTTCGTCTCGATCAGAAAAACCTCCGAACCGAAACGCGCGAAACTCTGCGCCATTTCACATCCGATCGGCCCCGCCCCGATGATGGCGAACCGGCGCGGCAAGGTGGTCAGGGAGAAGAGCGTTTCGTTGGTGAGATACGGCACGTCCTTCAGACCGGGAATCGCTGGAGCCGAAGCCCGCGCCCCCGTCGCAATGACGGCCTTCGTAAAGCGCAACGTCTGGCCGCCGACTTCAACGGTGTCGGCGCCCGTAAATTTTCCGCCGCCCAGAAATACATCCACCCCCAGTTCGCGGAATCGCGCCGCGGAGTCATGCGGGCTGATCTCGGCGCGCAGCCGGCGCATTCGTTCCATCACCGCGCCAAAATCAACCGCGAAATCGCCGGAATAAGTGACTCCAAAACGCACCGCATCGCGGGCATCAGCCGCGGCGCGCGCGGCCCGGATCAACGCCTTCGAGGGCACGCAGCCCACGTTGAGACAGTCGCCACCGAGCAGGTGGCGCTCAATCAGCGCGACCTTCGCACCAAGTCCGGCCGCACCCGCGGCCGTGACGAGCCCGGCCGTACCGCCGCCGATGACGACGAGGTTATAACGCCCGGAGGGTTTCGGATTTTGCCAGTCAGCCGGAGCCACATTGGCGCGCAGTTTCTGATTGTGCGAATCCCACGGCAAAAGGGGAAACGAGGCGTTCATGAGGAAACAGGGATGGCAGGACCCGCCCGCCGGGCGAGGGCCGCCCGGGCAATGCGAGTGATGACCACGGTGACAGCGATGGTGGCCACGAGACCGACGGCGTAAAGCGCCCATTCGCCCGGAGTCCGCTGCCGCTCGCTGGCTCCGGCCTGCGCAAGCGAGCCGAGGTAAACATACATGACCGTGCCGGGCATCATGCCGATCCAGGACGCGAGCACGTAGTCGCGCAGTTTCACCTGGGTGAGACCGAACGCGTAATTCAGCAGTGAAAACGGAAACGCCGGTGAGAGCCGGGTGAGTCCGACAATCTTCCAGCCATCGGTGGCAACGGCGCGATCGATCGCGGCAAAGCCGTCGTTCCCCTCGATTTTTTTCGCCACCCAATCGCGCGCAAAATACCGCCCCACGAGGAACGCTGCCGTCGCCCCCAGTACGGAACCGGCCGAGACGTAAACCGATCCCCAGGCGACGCCAAACAGCGCGCCGGCACCAAGCGTGAGCACCGAGCCCGGCAAAAACAGCACGGTGGCGACAATGTAGATCAGAACAAAAAGCGCCGGTCCCCACGCGCCCAAGCCCTCGATCCAGGCAAGTGCCTCCCGCAAGCCGCCACGCACATCGAAGAGCAAAAAGGCCGCCACGAGCGCCAGCACCACGACCGCTAATAAAGCAATCCGACGTGACCCGCTCATCGGGAGCCCGGTTGGTTGAGCGACCAGTCGTAATCGGTGAATGCGACTTTGAACTCACCGCTTCCGGTCAGCGCGGCTCGGGCGGTGTCAGGGAAAAACGGAGTCACGAATTTCAGCACCGACCCGGCCTCCGCTTCGAAATCGCCGGCGAACCATTGGAAAATGGGCGAGAGATGAACGGTGCGCGAGCTGGCCTCGACGCGGTTGTTTGTTTCCTGCGCCAGGAAGATCCGCCCCTGCTCGTCGAGTTGCGCATCAAGGCGGGCGCCGACAAACGGCTCAGACCGCAACGGCGGACAACTCTGCGCCGCGCACACCAGGGCGAAATGAACGCGGGCATCCCGATAGTTTTTGCGGATGATGTCGTGCTCAACGTGATCAAGGGAAACGTTGCGACCGAAGAGGGAAATGAACTCTTTTTTCCAGGCTCGGCCGGGAATAAAACCGATGCTTCGAATGCTCTTCACCGGATAGTGCTCGATGATGAGCTGGAGGGTCGCGGCGTTGTAGAGGTTGATCAGGTACGCAAGTTGGTCCTGCCCGGACCAGCCTTTGAAGGCAGGCTCGGTGACCGCGGCAAGCTCCGCAAGATATGCCTTGAGCTCGCCGGGCGCAGCCTTGAGCGCGGCATAGTTCACCGCGCCATCGCGCACGTGAGGCTTAAGCACGCGATCGAGCCCGGCGTGATTTTGGTCAAAAGCATGCGCAACGGAAGTGAGCAGAGTAAACCCGGCGCAGCACACGAGGATGAAACGGTCGAAGGTCATCTGGGCATAAGATGAACACATCGGGGATTTATTCCGACGGAATAATACCAGCCGTGATGTCTCTCATCCGTCATGACGCACCAACTCAATGGAACTGCGCCGGCTGACGCCCCTTTTCTTGCCCGCACGGTGGTCGTGATACCCGCCCTCAACGAAGCCGCGTGTGTCGCCGATACTGTACTTTATTGGCGAATACGCGGCGCCGGGCTGGTGCGCGTCGTAGACAACGGCAGCACGGATGCCACCGCCGATTGCGCGGCGAATGCCGGTGCGGATGTCTGCCGGGAACCCCAACGAGGCTACGGCGCGGCGGCTTGGTCCGGCACGCGCGCGCTGCCGGCATCAATCGACTGGATTCTTTTCAGCTCCGCCGACGGTAGCGACCGGCTCGACGGCGCCGGGAGCGCGGCCTTCCAGCGGGCGATCGACGACGGTGCGCTGCTTGTGCTCGGTGAGCGAGTGACACAGGAAGCGTCGCGTGGCCGGCTCACCCCGATGCAGCGCTTCGGCAACGCCCTTTGCTGTGCGTTGATTGGGTTGGGCTGGCGTCGACGCTTTCTGGATATGGCCTCGTTACGCGTCATTCGGCGGGACGCCTTCGAACAACTGGCGCTGCGCGATCGCGGCTTCGGTTGGAATGTGGAGATGCAAGTGCGCGCCGTCGAACTCGGTCTCCCGATCGCGGAAGTACCCGTGGCCTTTCACGTGCGAGTGGCAGGGAAATCGAAGATCTCGGGCAACCTCGCCGGCGTGATTCGAGCCGGTTGGGGCACTCTCATGATGGTCGGCAAGCTCTACCTGCGCCGGCCCGGGCGGGCACACGTGCCGCCCGTTATAAAAACGGTGACGGGCTGATCGGAAATTACAGCCGACCTTCCTCGAGATCGTAAACGTCGAACCAGACGCGAACGATCTTGCCCGCGGGAATAAACTTGGGGATGTAGCCCTCGAGGAAGACTTGCAGAGGCAACGGCATCTCGCTCACGCGCGTGTCACGCATCCGGTTGTTCCACGCTATGACCTCACCATCATCCTTAACCTTGGATTGCGCCCGGATCCATTCAGCAACGGCCGCGTCGTCCACTCCCGTGCCGACAAACGTCTTGAAGGCATCGGCCTCGATGCCGGTGAAATCGAGCAGGCAGCGATCAAGCGGACAGTTATAATGGTAGTCGCCAGCGGTGCCGGCGACGGCCGCCCGACACTTGTCGAGCATCCGGGCGGCGTGGACATAGCCGCCGAGCGTTTCGCGCGGGCTACGTGGATACTCTCTGGTCAGATCTTTTGCGATGGTCTTCAAAGTGCGAGGATTAGTGGGTATTTATAGTCAGGTGAGAGAATCGATTCGGATAACCCACCTCATTTGATGCTCTTCACGGTCGCAATGATTTCAGCGCTCTCCGGGCGATCGCGAAACGTTTCCCGCATCAGCTTCGCGCGGATGACGCCGTCGCGATCGACAACGAACAGCACCGGATGCGGCACGCCTGCCGAGCGACCCTTCGCATCCTCATTTCGGATCCCATAGGCATCGATGACTTTGCTGCCCGGATCGGACAGCAACGGAAGAGTCAGTCCGAGTTTCGTGGAAGCGGCGGCATTCGTCGCGACGGGGTCATAGCTGATTGTGACGAGTTGGACGCCCGTGGCCTCGATCGCCGAAAGATCTTTTTGCAGCTCCTGCAGTTGCTTCCGGCAGAACGGACACCAATCCGCCGAACGCACGAAGGCCAGGACGACCGGTCCCTTTTCGAGCAGCGCTTTCAGGGCGACGTCCTGGCCGGCCGCATTCTTGAGGGTGAAATCGACGGCCTTGGCACCCACTTTGAGTCCGGGTATGGCTTCGGGAGCGAGCGGTGCCGCGGCAAAAAGGGAGGCGGCGAACGCGAGAAAAACGAGGGCGAAGAGGTGTTTAATCATAGATGAAGGGAGTCGACGAAAAAGAGGGCGGGAATTCGCCCAACACTAGATGATCGAAGCCGGCACTTTATTCCCCCGAAATGCGGACGTTCCCGCATTCGATCGTCGCGGTCGCTGATACCAGGTAGCCAAACGGTCCGGCGATATCCCGGTACGATAACCGAGCACCATGAGACAGTTGATCAGCGTGGTGCGCCATGGTCCCAGCCGCTGCCAACGTCGACCGGAGGTTGTGGCAGCGCCGTCGGCCAGCGCAATCCGACCCAGGCGACGCAGGCGACGCACGAATTCATAATCCTCCATGATCGGCTGATCAGGAAATCCGCCGAGCTGGTCGAAGGTTTCGCGCCGAAGAAACAAGCCTTGATCGCCGTATGGCATCTGCCGCGAACGCGCGCGCCAGTTCGTGCCGCGCTCGATCAGGCGTCGGCCGGTAAACGCGCCATCGAGCGCAAACTGAAACGCCCCGCCCACCGTGCCGGGGCGCGCCAGCGTCGTGCGAATCAACTCGGGATAATTGGCCGGCAAGATCGTGTCGGCATGCAGAAACAACAACATCCCACCCGTCGCGACGTCCGCCCCGAAATTCTGCTGGCGCCCCCGTCCCGCCGGAGCCGCGAGCACAATCGCATCATGTGTACGCGCGATCTCGACGGTTCGATCGGTGCTGCCACCGTCCGCCACGATAATCTCGTGCGGGTGTTCGCGCTGCGCCGCGAGCAGGGTCGCACCCAGTTGCGCTTCTTCATTCAGCGCGGGGATGATGATGGAAAGCCCACTCCGTCCGGCTGCACGCGCCGCGGGTGTTCCCGCCCAATGCCTCAGGTCTTCCGGCAGGTCCACGTCATGCAGCGTGGCGAGTTGCGCGACCACGATGGAGTGCGCCCGCGCCACCGCGAGAGTCTGGGCCAGCACCTCTGTACTTCCCCAACGGATACCGTGAAACAGGACCGAAAGCGGACGTCGCTGCCCAATGAGATAGTACCCACCATCGGCCGCGGGACCGAGCACCGCATCGCTCTGCGCGAGCGTGGCAAAGGCCGCCGAGAGATGCTCCGCCGTGAGTTGAGGACAGTCACCGCCGATCACCACCACCGAACTCGCCCCTTCCGAGAAAGCGCAAATCACGGCACGATCCATCCGGTCTCCGAGGTCGCCCTCCCCTTGATCGCGAATCGCCACCGCGTCGCCGAGCCACACGCGCGCCGACGAGGCATCAGGCGCTCCAGCGACCCGCACTTCAACCGCGACGGGCTCCTGTTTCGCAAAACGCGCAACTTCCGCCAAAGTCTGTCGGACGAGCGCGCGATGGAGGTCGCACGCGCGTTGTTGACCAAGCGCCGGCGCCAATCGCGTCTTGACCGCGCCGGGCGTCGGAAACTTCAGCATCAAAATGAGGCGGTGAGACATCAAAGCGGGATGAACCTTTCACAGGATGAGCCGGTACGCCAGCGCTCCCAGCAACGCGGCACAGGGGAGCGTCACAACCCTGAGGTGCAGTTTAGGAAGCAAACCGCCAGGACGATGAGCGTCGCGAGCATCAGCAGCAGCTTCCGGTGCTCCCCGTGGTGCTAGGGTCACAACACGCGCTGGTGCCGGTTGTCGCCGCGTAGTCTTGCCCCTTGCTCTCCTTGGGATGGCGCAAGCGCGTACCCGAGCAGTCGAACGGCTTCGCCTCGGCCAGCGGAATAGCGAGCCGCGGATCCACCAGCGCGAAATGCGATCGGTAAGGCTCCTGCTGGTAGAGCCGATAGGTTTTGTCGCAAACCGCGTAGCGCCGGCCGCGCACCAGCCGATGGCCGTCGTCATCGAGAACTTCCGAAAAAGGCCCGAGATAAATAGCCGCCTGGTTGCGCTCGAAACACGGGCCTTGCTTGCCCTTGAACGCCTCGACCGTGACCGAGCGAAACTCAATTCCCTCGACCGTGCGCCACGGCGCGGGGTCGCGCTTGCGAATGTGAATACCATGAAACCCCGCGTCGGCGAAGGCCTGCAAAAAACCCTCCTCGGTCAGGGCGCCACTGATACAGCCGCTCCAGAGTTCAGCGTTTTGCTGCATCGCCTCCGGCACCCCTTCGTCGGCCACGATGTCGGAAATCACAGCGCGTCCGCCTTTTTTCAATACGCGAAAGATCTCCTCGAAGAGCGTGCGCTTGGCCCGAGGCTCGACGAGATTGAGCACACAGTTGGAGACGACGACATCGATCGTTTCGGTCGCGACCAGCGGGGCGCGCACGCGGAGATCGTCCGCCAACTCCTCGGCGGCAAGAAACGACGTGGCGTCAGTAACCGGGCGTTCGCGCAATTCCTCATCGAGGCGATCGAGATCGAGCGCGAGATCCTGGATCCGCCCTTTGCGAAACTCGACATTGGCAAATCCGAGACGCTCGGCCACAATCGGCGCGTTGCGCCGCGCGACTTCGAGCATCTCGTCGGTCATGTCGACACCGATGACGCGACCGGTTGGACCGACCACCTGGGCCGCGATAAAACAGATTTTCCCCGTACCGCTGCCGAGATCGAGCACGGTCTCGCCGGGCCGGACGTAGCGGGACGGATCCCCGCAGCCGTAGTCCTTTTCGATGACTTCGGAGGGAATGATCTCGAGGAACCGACGGTCGTATTCAACCGGGCAGCACAGTGCAGCTTCCGGAGCTTTGGCGGCGGCGGCGTAGCGTTGCTTGACGTTGTGTTCAGCGGGCATCGGAGAAAATCAGAGGAAAGCTTGCAGGTCAGAGAGGGGCATCGTGCCGGCAAGGAGGTAGACCTTGCCGTCGCGCCGCCAGGCGGCGGTCGCCATCGTGCCATCA
>CAYVDZ010000205.1:0-8184 GCA_964450575.1 uncultured Opitutus sp. | reverse complement strand
GTGCGGTCGGATGACGGTTGATTCCACGACATGCCAGCCGCTCAGGATCAAGACTCCGGCAGCGGCGAGCGGCGTCCGGAAACTCACCCAGCGCCCGGCCCAGCCGGCCGCAATGAACAACACCGGATAGGTCGGCAGGATATGGCGGTGGCCGATATTGAGATGGCTGGCAAGGGACGTGATCCAATAGACAATAAACAACACCAGGAGCGGAGTGAACGGGAGCAGATCCTCCCGCAGTCGCGTTCCGATTGGGCGTCGCGTGCGGATGGCGGAGATCGTGAGGCCGAGCAGGAGGAGGAGAAAGGGCAGGGTGGTTTTGATGAGAAAGGCCCACGGGAAGAACGAAACCCAGCCCGTAACGCTGTACTCGCCACTCATGAACGCACCGCGCGCGCGCGAAAATTGCAGGACGAAGGAGAGTCCGTAGAGCCACGCTTCCGGCAGGACCCGCCATTCGCGGAGCCAATAGATGACTTTGGCGGGGAAGCCGATTCCATTGAGAACAAAGCCCCAGCCATGGTTAAATCCGGCGCCGTCGGCGAATTCCGAGGCGAAGGCGCTGAAACGAAAGCCGAAGAATAACCAGATGATGGCCACGCTCACGATGGCGTGGACGCCGAGGCTGCGTCCGACGCGGAGCAGCGGGCCTCGCCAGCCGGCTCGCGTCGACTCCGACCAGATCCACATGGCTCCGATCAGCATCAGCATCGGCGGCAGCAGGACCGCGGAGAATTTGGCCACCATCGAAATTCCCAGCATCACCGCGCTCAACGTCGCCCAAAGCGGCCCCGGTCGCCGCAAGTGACACCACCAACTGCCCACAGCGGCAATGAAGCAGAACGTCATTACCACATCGGAGGTCGCCAGCGCCCCATGCGCCAGGAACGCCGGACAAAAGACCATCAGCCCGCCGGAAATAAACGCCCCATTCCAGCCAAACAGGGCGCGGGACCAGAAGAACACGACGAGCACCAAGGCCGCGCTGACCAGCGCGATCATTGCACGACCGAGAAATAGTTTCTCCGCCGCGGACAGTCCTTGTTCATAGAAAAACGTGTTCCCGTACACCCAGATGTCGGCGGTTTTCCAGCTCTCATCGGTGGCCGGCGGCAACGGCACCGCACTCAACGTCAACGGCAGCGCTGCCAGTCGTTGCGGCAGATTCCCATTCTCCGGCTGCAGCCGGAAATCACCGCGGACGTTGTAGGCGTGTCCCGCCGTGAGATGAGCGATCTCGTCGGCGGTCATGCTTTTGTCCGCTGTCGCCGTCACCGCCAGAATCGCGTGTAACAGCGCCAGCAGCACGCCAAGCGCCCCGAGAAATGAACTGGAAAAGCGGTGAGCGGGGCGAAGCACCCGGCGACGTTGAACAACTCCGCGCCGCGAAACAACGTCGCGCTGAAATCGAACGCGTGAAGCTTCGGTTCGACAGGCGGCTGAGGCTCACGAACGCAAAGCAGGTGAGGTGTCCACGGCACCATCACCGTGTGACCCGGAGCTTGAATTTGGCGAAGGAGCCGACACACAAGGGTTCTCAGACCGCATGGACGCCGCCGAATACGCCAACATTGCCGCCCTCGAAGCGGAGCATTGGTACTATGCCGGCAAGCGCGAGTTTGTGCGCGAATGGATCGAGCGGGTACGACCGCCGTCGCCGACGGATGTGCTGCTCGATTGCGGTGCGGGCACGGGACGCTTTGCCGAAGAAATGCAGGCGCGGTGCCGCGTCATGGTTCTGGAGGATCATGAGGAGGCGCTTCGAATTCTGCGCACGCGTTTTCGAGCGGAACAGATTCTGAGCCTCGCGGGCGATCGCGTGCCGTTACCCGATGGTGCGTTGGAGTATGTCACCGCGCTGGATGTATTGGAACACGTGCCGGATGATGCGGCGGTGGTGCAGGGATTTCATCGCCTGCTGAAACCGGGTGGGCTCGCAGTTGTGACGGTGCCGGCCAGCATGGCGCTGTGGAGTGACTGGGATGTCGCCCTCCATCATTTTCGACGCTATAACCGGACGCAGCTTCACGCGCTTTTTCCCGCGGCCGACTGGGACGTGGTGCATGTCAATTATACCAATGTACTCGTGTATCCCGCGGTTTGGTGCGTGCGGAAATGGCGGGCGTTCCGCGGACCCGCACCGGTCACGACGAGTGCAAACGGTGCCGCAGTCCGCAGTGAGGACAAAATTCCATCGCCCTGGCTGAATCGTTTTCTACGCGCGACGTTTGTGGGGATGGCGCGGAGCCGGATGCCGTATCCGTTTGGCGTGAGTTTACTGCTCGTCGCGCGGCGCCGCGGTTGAGGTCGCCTCGCTTGCCGAAGGCCACGTCGCAATTCGGCGGACTTGGCAGGTCCCGTTCGAAACGGGCGCGCAGGAGCGAGCGCGTTTTGCGTTACTTCTGCAGCCGCCCCGTCGTGATGATGTTGCCTTCGACATTGCGCAGAACGATCACGGCGCCTGAGAACGGCGCGGGCGTTTCGCCGCGCTCATAGTAGAGCGAAATCAGCGCTGGTTGCTCGATCGCGAAGGGCCAGGTCCGGCCGGCGGGCGCTCCGGCGGTCGCACCGCGAATCGTTAGCGGCGTGACTTCGACCCGCGTGTTGGTGGCGTCGAGTCGCAACATCAGCGACTCCACTCCTTCGCCGCTCACGATCTCCACGCGGGAGATTACACTAGTCGGCGGCAGCAGCACTGGGATTTGCAGCAAGGTGTTGGGCGTGACGCTTGCCTCCGGGGAGGCCGCGGCATCGGTTGCCCGGGTGAGGATCTCACCGAGCATAAAGGGTGTAATGCTCAGCCCTCTCCGCACCCGGAATTCATAGTCATCAACGGTAAAGGCGACCTCGAAGCGTTGATCAATATAGTCCCGCAATGGCCCGCGTGGCGTCAGACCCCGTGTCGTGAGAAACCGGATATGCTCCCGATGAACGATCACGACGGCACGGGGCTGGGCGTCGAGCGCGCGAATGATTTCGTTCTGTTGGACCTCGGTGAGCAGCGAAAACCAATGCGTCACGTTCGTGAGGGTCGGAGTGGGAACGCCGCTCCAGAGATTAAAACTGAACATCCCGGGAAACGAGAACAGCACGTCGGCATGGGCGGCCGCATTGACGACAAGCGTGCGCAGGGTGGCCGTGAAAGGCGCCGGCAGTCGCAGCGATTCCGCGCCTGGCAGTCTTAGGTCCTCGTCGTCGTGATAACGCGCGGCGATGGCCGTGAATTTCCACGCCATCACTCCCGCAAAAACGATCAGTCCGATTTTTCCGACGAGCGCACCCACGGAGAGGTCACGCTGCTTCGCGGTCGTTTTCCTTGCTGGCAACGTGGAGGTCGAGGCCGAGGGTCGGAGGCGTTGGCTCAGCCAGACCGCGGCCTCCCAACCGCCCATCGCCGCCAGCGGCAGTGCGAGCAGCGTTCCCCATGCGATCTGGCTGCCCGGAACTGGAAACACATGCAGGCATTGTCCAAGCAGCAGTAAGCCCAACCACGCGCGAGCGGGGAGGTGCGCCACGTTTCCCGCCTCGAGAGGCCACAGAAACAGCCAAAGGCACGGCAGCGCCCAGGCAAACGTCAGATAGTCCGGACTCACCATGGGATACCGCGCGAGGTTCCACGCGAGGGCTCCGGCCGCGACCAGGCGAAATCCCGCGATCAGGGTGTCGACCAACAGCGGTTCGCGGCGATGCCAGACGCGAGCTGCCAGCGCGAATGTGAGCGACAAAAATGCCACCGCCATGATCCCCGAGGGCCAGAGATAGCGCAGGCTGAACGACACCGGATGGCGCAGGGGGGCGAGCAGGATTCCATCGAGCAAATCACTCAAGGTGGTGCCCCGCACCATGACGACTCCCAGCACGACGAGCGCTGTTCCAAAGCCCGCCGCGAGGGCCGCAACCGCGTCCGCCCAGCCCGTCCGGGGAGCGGCGGTGCGGGCGATGGTTGCAATCACTGCGATGGCGGAACAGGCAAAAATTACGGCGAAATTCTGAACCCAGGGAACGCCGAGCAGAGGGCGCATCAGCCCCAGCGGCAGTGTGATTGCGGCCAGCGGAAGTATCCAGCGCGCGAGGCGAACCACGCGTGAATCGGTGTGATGCAAGGCCCACCAGGCGATGGCCGCGCACGCGACGAAGGCCCCGATGTTGATCTTGGTGAGGACCAGGAGCGCGGTTACGATCCCGACGCCGACGGCCCAGGCTCGTATCCTGTTTTCGGTTACCCAGTGATACCCGGTGACCGCCAGCCCGACGGTGAGGGCGACAATCAGTCCGCCCGGGTGCGAGGGTTCGCTCGCCAGCACCCAGAGATAGACAAACGCCGCGGCCAGCACCGCGAGTTGCAGTGCGAGACTGCGCGTGGCCTTACCCACCAGCGCGGCACAACCGAGAGCCGCCCCGGCCCAGATTGCCAGGGTGAGAAAGCGGCCCGCCGTGTGCGTGAGCGGAAATCCGGCGAGGTTCAGAAATTGATACAACGCAAACGGGAACGGCCCGTACTGGGTATAGACTTTATCGTAGAGCGCCCCGTGTTCGATGAATGCGCGATACGAGGTGAGGACATAGCCCTCATCGTCGTAAAACATGAAGACACTGAACATCACGCCATAGGCAGCGTAGAGCAGCAGGGCCGTGGTCAGCCCGATGGCGGCCGTTCCCGCCCACGGCAGGGCAGACCGCGGGGGACGCTCAATCACGCGTGGAAGCCGGTGCCGCCACCCGGGAGACATCCGGCGATTTCACAATATAGTTTGGTCGCCGCTTCACTTCGTCGTAGATGCGCCCGAGGTATTCGCCCAGAATGCCGATGCCGATGAGCTGCACGCCGCCGATAAAGAGCGAGAGAATGGCAAGGGTCGTGAAACCGGTCGGGGCGATCTCGATCCCCAGAATTCGTCGCGCCGCAAAGAAAGCCCCGGCCGCGAAACCGATACTCGCAATGGTCAGGCCCACATAGGTGAGCAACCGGAGCGGCAAATGGGAGAAACTGAAGATCCCATCGAGGGCATAGCGGACCAGCCGGCGAAAGGTTTGTTGCGGTTCGCCCGCGCCCCGTTCTTGCCGATCGTAAAGTACGTCCGCCGTGGTGAATCCCAGCCAGGCGCGCAGTCCCGGGAAAAAACGGTTTCGTTCCGGCAGGCCATTGAAAGCAGTAACCGCGGCGCGGCTCAGCAGGCCGAAGGTGCCGGTATTGGGTTCGACCGGAAAGTCGATCAACCGTCCGTAGATCGTGTGGAAACAATCGAGAGCGACGCGGCGCGGCCCGCGCTCGGCCCGGGAGCGGCGGACAGCGCGCACCACATCGGCGCCGTCGCGCCATGCCTTTACCAAGTCGGGGATCACCTCGGGAGGATCCTGCAAATCGGCATCCATGGTCACTACCGCATCCGCCTCGCCCGTGTGCGCGAGCCCGGCGGTCAAAGCGCTCTGGAAACCGAAATTCCGCGAAAGCTCGAGCAGTTCGAAACGTCCATCCGCCGCCGCATACGCCCGGACAATCTCCGCCGAACGGTCGCGGCTGCCGTCATTGACGAGCACGACGCGCCAGTTCACCTCCTGGTGCGCGTCGAACAGGCGCGTGAGCCGCTGACAAAGCTCAGGCAGCACGGCTTGTTCATTGAAGATCGGAGTAACGATGGTGACGGCGGGGAGGCCCACGGTGCGAAGGAGAGCCGCAGCGTGCGGCGCAAGCAATGTCGTTTCTAAGGTTGCGGAACCGCTGGCGTAGCTTGTGTCGGTGCCGGAGTGGAACGGGTGTACATGACCCAGTAGGGAAGGCGGATCGCTGGATTGAAATCGGGCAGTAGCGCCATGACCAAGGGATGGGTCACGAATGACGGATACACGACGGCGTGAAAATCGGGCGGCAAGTGACGCCGGAAATCCGATTCGCGGATGCCGTGATTCGCCAGATACCGCGTCGCCACGCCGTCTTCCGTATGCCACAGGCGACCATCAGCATAAAAGGTAAGCACCGGGTTTTGTGGAAACCAAAGCTTTCCCGGTTGCGTGGCGAAGAGCGCCTCCGCCGCAGCGTATTGTCCGGTCAGTGGTCGCGGGTGGATCCGAAAAAGATCTTCCCGTCGAAGCAGAAGGCCGGCGACCACGACGAGCGTGACGCGCAGCGCAGTCCGTGATCCGTGATCCTGCGCGAACAGCAGAAGAAGGCCGGCGGGCAGCAGGTAATCCCACGAGTGCAGAAGATTGGTGTCACCGCCAATTTTGAAGAACCCAATAAGTCCGATGGGCAACATGACTGCGGCCGCGAGCGTCGCGACCTGGAAAAAGCGGCCACTTTCTTTCTCGCGGTCCGGCCAGAGTCCGCGTTGCCAGAGCGCCCATAAACCCAGCGCTGGTATCAGGATTTGTGCGACGAGTGCCGCGGGACGGTGCATCAACCGCGGCTTGAACTCCGCCCACGGTAACGTGCCCGGAATCTCCACGAGATTGAACCAGAGATTTGCAAAGCCGAACGCCGCCACGAATACGCCCAAGGCAGCGAAACCGAAGAGTGCCACCCAGGCGACATACCGTAACGCGGTCGCCTTCCCGCACGCCATCAATAGATAAATCACATGGCCGATAACGAGAAACAAAGCGATCTGCTTGGACCACACCGCGAGGGCGGTGAGTGCGGCGGCCGCTGCAAGGGTGAGGCCGGACGGAAAGCGCGGCCGTGCGAGCAACCACGAGGCCAGCAGGCCGCCAGCGATCGCCGCATGATCGGCGACTTGGAGGACAAGGTTCGGCCGAGGGATGAAGAGAATCGCAACGAGCAGCGCGAGCAACGGAAACGCCAGGCCGCGCGCGCGCAGTTCGGACGAAGCGAAGAAGATCAGTGCCAACGGCCCGATGACGATCGCAGCATTGATCAGCGAGGCACTGTGCAGCGCCGCGAGTGCAGTCGGCGCAAAGGTGGCGGGCAGGTTTACTAAGATCCCCACCGGGCCGTAAATCCAGGTGGACAGCGGACCGCCGCCCAACGGCGGATACGGATCAATGCCATGGCGCAGTGCGAAGGCGGGCGCCAGCCGCAGGTCGTTCCACGCATAGACCGGAAACTCGCACCACGCCGCCCAGAGGCAGGCCGCGACCCCCATGCCGCTCGCCACCAGGAGCAGTGCGCGCTGCCATCCTGGGATGAACGAAGATCGGAGAAATGGAGAGTCGCTTGACGGCCGCATGGTCAGTTGGACGTTCTGACCTCGGCAATTACGGTGCCATCCGGACTTCGGACATAGAAGACCGGATTGGCCGCAGGATTTACGCTCTGCTTAAACCGCAGGGAAACAGCTGCGAGGCCGGACATGGGTACCGGAAAACTGGAGACGGTCGTCGCCGATCGCGCGCGCCCTGATCGATCAATGGCGGTGACGCTCATCGACCCATTCAGGCTGCGGCCGCCGACATTCCGGTTCGGCGGCGCGTCGAGATCGAGCGCTTCAATCGAACCGATGGGCACGGTGCTCGCGATTTGAAAGGCGAGCTCGGTGTCGTAGCCGTTTCCATCCGTCTCATTCAAGGGTTTGAGCGCGGCGATCCCCAGCGGCGAAACCGCGCGCCCTTTTCGGATCATGAAGGCGAAGCCATCCAGGCGAAACACCGGGGCGAAATGACTGAAGATATAGTCCCGCAAGACGCCCTGTATCGGCACGTTGATCTGATGCGTTAAATCCACCAGGCGTTCCTCCACGATGATGCACGCGTTCTCCGCTGCTTCGAGGGCCGCAATTATTTCCTTCTGTTCACCCGCGTTGAGCAGGGTGAACCAAACAGTGGTATTCTTCCGGGTCGGGGTCGGCAATCCGGTCCAAAGATTAAAGCTAAACATCCCCGGTAGCGAAAAAAGCATGTCCGAGTGCACGGCGGCGTTGAGCGCGAGAATCCGATACGCGGTACGCTGCGCCTCCGGCAAATGGAGCAACTCGGTCCCCGGCAGGGCCAGCGCCGCCCGCTCGCTATAGTTACGCTGTCCGTCCAGCGCCGTTGCGGTGGTCTTGGCGGCGACGATGCCCAGCAAAGCGACCACTCCGATCCAGCCGACCGCGGGACGCTGCCAGAAAGCGCCCCACTCGCCGGCGGCAAGCCAGCGGCGCACGTCGTGTAATCCGAGTCCGACCAGCGGCACAAAGAGAAACGTCCCCCACACCTCCTGAATGCCGCCAATCGGAAACGCCTGTAGGA
>CAYVDZ010000204.1:0-8192 GCA_964450575.1 uncultured Opitutus sp. | reverse complement strand
GAAGGGACGCGGATCTGCTCGCGTCCATTTGACTCTGGTCAAGCGGCGGGCGGGCGCCAATCGTCGGCGGACTCATGAGCCGCGAGATGTGCTACCGTTGTTTCTGGCCCAAGCCTTTGTGCTGGTGCGGCTCGATCACGCCTATGCGGACGCGCACGAAATTCGTATTCCTCATGCACCCGTACGAATTCAAGCGGGTAAAGGCAGCTACCGGCCGGCTCACGCACCTGTGCCTCGCCGATAGTGCGATCCACATGGGGGTGGATTTCGATCAAGACGAGACCGTGCAGGCTTTGATTAACGACCCGAACAACTTTCCGGTTATGCTCTATCCCACCCGCGGCGCGCGTGACCTTTCGAAAGGAGAACTGCAGCCAGCGGACTTCGACGGCAAACAACTCGTGGTGTTATTGCTCGATGCCACGTGGCGTCTGGTTCGGGCGATGTGGCGCGCGAGTCCGAGTCTCCAGCGATTGCCCCGGATCATGTTTTCCAACGCGGCGCCGAGCCGGTACGTGATCAAGAAACAGCCGGAAGCGGGCTGCCTCTCGACGCTCGAAGCCACCCATGAGCTGCTGGTCGCCCTCGACCATTCAGGGCTCGATCACTACGCGCTGCCGGACCAACTGCTCGGGCTTTTTCAACGCATGCAGGAATTCCAACTCCGGTGCAGCGCGGAGGCCGCCCGCCAAGGCCTTCGCCGTCACGTGCGTGGGCGACAGTTTGAAAAATCGGAACTCGCGCCCCGGACGGTAGCAAAACGCCGCCGCATCTTCCCCGTGGCACCCGCAACCCTTGATCAAACCGCACTCCCGTCACTCGTCGTCGATCCCGCCTCAGCGGCCTAGCCAGATCACTGTCATCGCGGCCCGTTCAGTATTCAGGTTCGTAGCTCTGGAGCCGGGCTGGAAAGTTCAACGACTCGAGGAGACGGCATGCGCAGACTCTGCCACATTTCATTAAACCCTGTCCAGTTGTAGCTGGGGCGCTGGCTCCGGCGGTTGAGTTGCCGAAACCAGACGCGTTGCACACCTTGCCCGCAGGCTCCCGCCGGGTGGTGTTGCCGATCCATAATAGTTGTAGTGACCCGGCAGTCGCGCCCGCAGTGCGGCGGCAACGGTCCGCAGGCGATCATGGCGATGCCGTTGCGACCATTCCTTCAAGTCGGTCAACGCCCAAGCCAATTTACTGCCCCTCGTCCGTCGGCACAAGGAATACAATTTGCGAGTCCCAGCTCCCCGAAGTAAGACAGATCCAAGTCATCAATCCTTTTTAACCGTAGATAACGCCGATCACGCGGATCATTCACTCCACCCCAAAGCCTCATCTGCACGTCGACCGACGACAACCTCGGGCATCCGCTTCATCCGCGCGATCAGCGGTGGATCGATTTCCGAGCCTCCTCGCGCGCTCCACCATAAACGGGTCGTTAATATCAATATGGAATTATCTCTATTCCTAATCGCCGGTCAGCTGTCGGCGATCGGCAGCGACCGCATGGGCGATCGACCAACGGGAGGGTGTTTCAAATTCATGTGGCGACCGGCATGTTCGCCCACTCGTGGCGTCAAGGAACCCGGCTTACTCGCTCCTCTCAAGTGGGCCCCCATTCAACATGTCAGGCCAGAAATACTCACTGGTGGCATCAATATCACCTCCGTTCAGGACTCTCTCTCGATGAACTGCCAAACGATTTCGGATTTGTTTTTCATATAGGTAAAGTCTTCTGCCCAACGACTGCGGTCAGACACGAAGGGGCGCAGCCCCGGAGTTGTCTGTAGTGCTCTTTTGGGGCCGGTTTTATGGTCGCGGGATATCGCGGTTCCGACAAATCTTGCGGGCCAAAAGGTCGTCGATTTCGGTATGTCTGGGAACAACCGTACGACGACTCTTTCCAGGATTACCCCACACGAATGATTCCCGCCTTCCCGAATCAAAACGCAGCCATGTGGGGCTCGTTGCGCTTTGGCGGCTGGTTCGGCCGTTTTTTTACAGTGAGCTACTGTTCGACGGAGATACAGTCTGGCATCATTCGCCTCAGGTAGGACGCCAACTTCGCGAACTCCCGATCTGCAATCCGGAAGGTCATATCGATGTCCATCGCTCGACGGAGCCTTATCGAAATCCGGGTTCTTTTCAAAGATACGGCGAGGATGTCGGCGCCTCCGTCATAACCCCTTCCATCGTGCCACTCGATCGTTGCAGCGCCCGAAAACTCGAAATTTTGCATGAGGAGAACATACGGCGTGCGACGCTCCTCCTCATCCTGATTCTCCGGAAGCGTGTCGAATTTGACTAGGAGAATCTCACCGTCGATGGCGTCATCACAACTGACAACAGTGGCTTCAAAGGTGAGTGGCATGATCTTTTTGCCAACGTCAAGGGTGAGGCACACGCGTCAGCGCGTTGCCTCCACGCGCTGGTTCGGCTTCGTTTTTTTCCATCACCCGCTGCGCGATAAGGACAGCGAGGCCGACTGCGACCAAGCTCCAAAGAACAGCCAACGGAAGAAGTCCATATGGCAAAACACCGAGGTTCCCCATGACGACCCACATCAATACAAAACCCATGGTCCAGCATAGGAGAATCGTGCGTGCACACGTGGTCATCCGACGAACGGCGACTATACAAACCGCAAGCAGAAAGCCCCACATCCCCCATCTGGCGCCGTTAATGGGAGCGGACGGAAAGGTCATCCCGATAGATTCGTAGTGATCGATCCAATACCGCTTGAGCAAAAACTCAATTCGCAGAAAAATTGGACAGGTTTATCCACACGCCCGCCGCCAGCGTCGCTAATGCCATTTTTTGCATATCTTTTATTCTGTTGCCGAACAGTGTTATTGAGCAACACCGGAGTGTCGACTAACGGAAGCAGGAGGCGGGGATCGAGCGTCACCATATTCCGGGTGATTCCTTCATTTCCTTATACACATTGCAGGACGATCGGTGAGTTGTGCACTGTTCTTCGCCAGGGATGGGTTGGCACTGGCATTCCCAAAAAGCGACACCCAAACGCGACACTCGACTCCGGGTCGGACCGGCCGAACCCATCTTTTGGCGCAGCGGGTTGCGTTGCTGAGTGCGAGTTCAATGACTCCCGTACAGCAGGCCTCCCCTTGTTTCGCGATCGTCGGCCTGAGCTGAAACCCAAAAGGCCGGCAATCCGATGGGGGCAGGCCGAATCCTGTAACACTTCGATAACTACGCTTCGAACTCGGACAGGTTGCACGTTTCAGCCTGCCCCCATTTCCGAGTCTCCTTTCCTCAAATCATCAGCTCAGGCGCATTCGCTCTTGCCGCGTCCGCGACGCCGGCTCCGACTGCGATCACACCATGATCCGAAAAATAATCTTTTGGACGCATCTCGTCAGTGGCATCTCGGCCGGAATCGCCATCGCCATCATGTCATTCACCGGCGCGGCTCTCGCCTTTGAGAAGGATCTCGTCGCCTGGGCGGACCGCGACGCACGCCGCGTCGAACTTCCAACCGGTGCTCTTTCACCGCTCCCGATCGAAGACTTGGTGCAACGGGTCCACACGGCCCAGCCAGACGCCCGGATCACGACCGTCGCCCTCACCCGGGATCCGCGCGCCGCCGTGGCGTTCGGTCTTCCTGGCAACAAGCTGCTCCACGCCAATCCCTACACCGGGGAACTACGCGAAGGTCATGCTCCGCGAATGCGCGCATTCGTGCGTACCATGCAGGCGTGGCACATCCGGCTCAATTTTATGGCCGGGCCGGACAACGCCGGACGAAAAATCAACTCCGCGAGCAACCTCTTGTTTCTTTTCCTCTGCGTTAGCGGGTTGGTGTTGTGGTGGCCCCGGATGTGGAACTCCCGCGCGCTCCGTCCCGCCCTGTGGTTCATGCGCGGCGCCCGAGGTCGCGCCCGCGACTGGAACTGGCATAACGTCATTGGATTCTGGTCCCTGCCGATCCTCGTCATATTGGTCGCGAGCGGCGTCGTCCTTTCCTACCGCTGGGCAGGCGACCTGGTGTTTCGGCTGGCAGGAGAAACTCCACCCGCCGCTGGAGGCGCGCCGCGTCCCGCAACTGCCAGTCCCGCAGCCGCCCAAACGCCGAAACCAGCCGGCGGCCGCGGGCTCCCATTCACCACGCTGCGCCACCGGGTGGAGGAACAGATTCCACCGTGGGAGCAGATCACCTTTCGCTTCTCCCCGCCCCTCCTGGCCGGCGCCGCAGGTGGCGATTCCGTCACGGCCGTCGTGCGGGCCGACGGTCAATGGCCGTTCTTTGCCAACACCACGCTTACGCTGGACGGAGAAACCGGCGCCGTACGCCGCACCGAGGTCTTCAAAGACCAGTCCGCCGGCCAGCAAGCCCGGCGCTGGGTGCGTCTGCTGCACACGGGCGAGGCCTTCGGCATGCCCGGGCAACTGGTGGCGGGCATCGCCTCACTTGGCGGCGCCATGCTGGTCTGGACAGGCCTGGCTCTGGCATGGCGCCGATTTTTCAGTGGCTCGAAGTCCCGTTCGGAGCAAAGCCATTGAGGGGCGAAACTCGGCCGCTCCGGGTCTATTTTCAGCAGGCACACGGTGCCGGAAACATTCCGGCGCGAATCCCTCCGTCTTCAATGCATACAGGAGTGGGTCGGCAATGGCCGGCTCATCTTCAATAATCAAAATTGACGGTAAGCGTGAGCACGCCCGATTTGACCGACGTGACCGGCGTCGCGCAAGAGCTGTCTGGACCTCGCGTCTGGCGTGTTCGCTCCCAGCAAGGTCAGAATTCGGTTCGACCTTGCTGTTCCCGAATGCAATCCAGCCGTCTCACTTCCCGTTCGTCCGTATCCACTCCGCCATGTCATCCAATATCTCCAGCCGGACCTCGGTATCATTTCGTCCCGAGCGCTTGGGCACATGAAAGGAATGATCCGCCTCCTGAAATAATTTCAGCGTAGCACCCCCGCCGAGCTCTCGAACCAGCGGATCCAGCAATGGCAACTCGGCCAGCTTGTCGCGGGTTCCCTGGAGGAAGAGCATCGAAACGCCGATCTCAAACAGGTGTTTCGCGCGGTCGTTCGAAGGCTTTCCCGCGGGGTGAAGGGGAAACCCCAGGAAGATGAGTCCGCGCACGCCCGGCAACGGTGAAGCCGCTTGGGCTTGCGACGTCATGCGTCCGCCGAACGATTTTCCGCCAGCGAAGAGCGGCAGTTTCGGCAGTCGACGCCCCGCCTCATCCACGGCCGCACGCACGGCGGCCTGAGCGAGTTTCGGCGCGTCCGGACGCTTCGAGCCCTGCTCCATAGAGAGGAATTGATAGCGCAAAATAGCGATGCCCCGCTCCGCCATTCCAGCCGCCGTTGCTGCCATAAAAGGATGCATCATCCCCGCCCCCGCGCCGTGCGCCAACACATAACCCGCCCAAGCATTCGCCGGCACCTGCAGTAGCCCCGAGACGCTCTGAGTCTCGGAGACGGCGATGCGAACCGACTGGGCCTTTGGAACGTTCATCGTCTATCACGCTGAATGATGCATGCGATATCCGCAAGTAACGCAGGCGCGCGCCTACGGCTGGCTCGCCGTGACACAGACATTCCTGTCTGTAATCTGTGCAGGGGAAATCAGCTCCAGCGGCATCCTGCCAGACCCATTCTCCAGCCGCAGGCAGGAATGCCTGCGTCACTTTACGAGCCCACGAGATTCCTTGTGTCTCCTCGTCCCGCTGCGCAGGCTCATCTCCGTTCCCGGGCCCCTGCATTTTACTCCTTATGAACTCCCGAACCGACAGTGAGCTCACCCGCCGAGATTTCCTCCAACACGCCGGTCGCATCGCGACGGTGTCCGCGCTCGCCGGCATCACCGTGCCGTACGTGCATGCCGCCGGCAGCGACCTGATCCAGGTTGCGCTCATCGGCTGCGGTGGCCGTGGCACCGGGGCGGCCGGCCAGGCGTTGTTGACGAAAACCGGACCCATCAAACTCGTCGCGATGGCCGATGTCTTCGACCACCGCCTGCAGGCCTCACACGATCGCCTCACCAAACAGTTCCAGGCTTCCCCCGCCCTACTCGACGTTCCGCCCGACCGCCGCTTCCTCGGCTTCGACGCGTATCAGCAGGCCATGGACGTCCTGAAGCCCGGCGACGTCGTCATCCTCGCCACTCCGCCCGCCTTTCGCTGGGCACACTTCCGCTATGCCATCGCGAAGAAGCTCCATGTGTTCATGGAAAAGCCGCTCACCGTCGACGGCCCGACAAGCAAGCGGATGTTCACGCTCGGCGAAGAGGCCGCGGCGAAGAACCTCAAGGTGGGCGTGGGCCTGATGGTGCGGCATTGCCAGGGCCGGCAGGAGCTCGAGCAGCGCATCCGTGACGGGCAGATTGGCGATATTGTCGCGATGCGGGCCTATCGCATGGGCTCCGGCGGTGGCACGGCCGGCCCCAAACCTGATAATATATCCGAGCTGCTCCATCAGATTTCCAAATTCCACGCGTTCCTCTGGGCGAGCGGCGGCGTGTTTTCGGATTACTATATTCATCAAATCGATGAGTGCTCCTGGATGAAGGGCGCCTGGCCCGTCGAGGCCATGGCGATTGGGGGCCGCCACTATCGCGGCGACTCGCTCGATCAGAATTTTGACACCTACTCGGTTCAATATACCTATCCAGATGGCACGAAACTCTACTACGAAGGCCGCAACATGCCTGGTGTGCATAACGAATTTGCGAGCTACGCGCACGGCACCAAGGGCTCCGCCGTCATCACCACGCGCGCCCACACGCCCGGCCAGGTGCGGATCTATTCCGGTTATAACATTCCGCGCGTTCTAACCCCGCGGGACAAGATCGACCTTACTGACCCGAATCTCCGCTGGGCTTTTCCGCAACCGGAGCCCAGTCCGTATCAGCTCGAGTGGGACGACTTGGTCACTGCGATCCGGCAGGACCGGCCCTACAACGAGGTGAAGCGCGGCGTGGAAGCCAGCTTGGTCGCCTCGATGGGCCGCATGGCCGCTCACACCGGGCGGATCATCACCTTCGACGACATCCTGAATTGCGACCACGAGTTCGCGCCCGGAGTGGATACCCTCACCAACAACTCACCCTCTCCGCTCCCCCTCGAGGCCAACGGCCGCTACCCGGTCCCGCAGCCCGGCATCATCACCGCCCGTGAATACGGTCCCGTCCCCGTCGCCTCCTCCACCGGAAAGGCCGCTGCCGGCTAAAAGCCGAGGCCCAAAGTGACACAGACATTCCTGTCTGTTCTGCCTGGGGGTCAGGCCAGTAAAACCCGTGCAGGCAGAAATGCCTGCAACACTTCCGCTCAACGCGCCAGATCCGCCCGCAAGCGCGTGACCAACGCGCGCGTGTCTTCATCCATCGCATAGGCCGCACACACCTCGAGTACCGCCGCCGCTTCCGCGGGTTTGCCGTGTCGCGCCAGTACGAGCGCCACTGGATAGCCGACCGTCGGGCGCGAGGGGAAGAGTCGTGCGCCTCGCTCCAGCTCGGCAAACTCCGCGGGGTTGGGCGACAGCTCGCAGTGCGCCCATGCCTCCGCCAGTAATTCGAACACTTCGGCCATCGGAGGCGCCTGCGTCAACGCCTGCTGCAATGGCCGGATGATCGGGGCGAGTTCACTATACGAAAACACTTTGGTCTCCGGCATGCCGTCCCGCAATGCGGCAAAGCGGAGCCACGCCAGCTCGTAATACGCCCGCGGCCGCACCACGCCGAGCGCAGTCGCCTGCTCGAGAAACGGTAGTGCATCGACCGGATTTCCGGAGTCGATTTCGCAGAGTCCCAACGTCGCAAGCAGCCGTGGATCCCGATCACCCGCATCGTATGCCCGCCGCAAGGTGCGACGCGCCTGCGCAATATAGGGTTCCCGCACTTCCGGCAGTCGGCGCTGCACGTGCCCAATCGCGAGGCGCTCCCACTCCCCCCGGATACGCGCGATCTGGTTGGACGTGGCGCGTTCCACCTCAACGCGCGGCCCAGGCGGCTGTCTCCCCGGGTTGATCCGCTTCGTCTCCTCCACCGCCTTCGGCAGGTAATCACTGAGTCGGTCCCGCAGCTCGGAATAACCAAAGCCGAAGTCCGCCTCAAATACCTCCTCCGTCACGGGTCCCTCGGCTGCGCGAGCCGCAAACCGCCAAAGCGCCTCCCGCGTCGCATCGCCCGATGTAATCGCCCAGCGCACGAACAGCTCTTGCGTGGACGCCTGG
>CAYVDZ010000203.1:3721-8233 GCA_964450575.1 uncultured Opitutus sp. | reverse complement strand
TATGGTGAGCGCATGGCGGTGCCGTGGCTGGATCTCGTGCGTTTCGCCGACTCGACCGGTTTGCACGGCGACCAGCTCTACAATAATTTTCCCTATAGAGACTATGTCATCGCCGCATTCAACCGGAACAAGCCGTTCGATCAGTTCACGATTGAGCAAATCGCGGGGGATCTCGTGCCCAACGCCAGCACCGATCAGCACGTCGCGAGCGGTTTCAATCGCCTGAACATGGTGACGCGGGAAGGTGGCGCCCAGGTGGGCGAATATCTCGCCAAGTACGCTTCCGACCGCGTGCGGACCGTCTCGACGGTCTGGCTGGGTTCCACGCTGGCCTGTGCGGAATGCCACGACCACAAATACGACCCGTTCACGATTCGGGACTTTTATGCGTTCGCCGCCTATTTCGCGGACGTCAAGCAGTGGGGTGTTTACCGCCATTTTGTCTATACGCCCGAGCCGGAGCTCACGGTCCACACCGATGATTATCCATTCCCGCCCGAAATCGAAATCTCGAGTGACTTCCTCAAGAACCGCGATGCACGCTTGCGCGCGACCTTCGCCCGATCGCTCGCGACGGGCGGACGCGCCTTGCTCGCCGACCCGGATGGCGCTGCCGCCGTACAAACGTGGGCGAGACTGGTCGCACCCTGGATTCACACCCCGAGCTCCGACCCTTGGATTCCCATCCCGGTCGATCAGGCAACAAGCACCAACGGCGTGATCACTATCCCGCGTCCAGACGGGAGCGTACTCTTCGAGAACCCGCCGTCGTATTTGGACGACAAATACAAGAAGCCGCCCACCCGCCATCAGCTTTCCTTTGCAACTCCAGAAATCCCCCTGGCCACCGTGCGGATTGAATTCCTTCCCGACATCGCGCATGGCGGATTTGTCACGCGGGATCGTCGAGACCTGTTCGATATCGACATCGCTCTCGCGGTCCAGCGAACCGGCGAAGCCAAACCGCAGCCGCTGGCTGTCGCCGAAGCCTTTGCTGAGTGCGAGACGGAGAACTATTTCAATGGCCGTCGCGTCATGTCCCTGCGGGATGGCTGGCGCTCCAGCGTGCGGCTGGCACGCGAACCGCAAGCGGCCGTTTTTCAGCTGCCAATTCCGGTCACGCTCGCACCCGGTGATCGACTGGTTGCAACGATCACCAGCAAACCCGTCAACTTTCACCAGCGCGCCGCCCTCGGAGAAATCGGTCGGATCCGGGTATCCGTCTCGCCCCTCAGCGGCAGCTTGCCAGGCGAACCCGCGGACTCGGTCCGTTTCCCCGCGGGGGCATTGACGCCGGCCGACGCTGGCTTCGAGCAAACCGCCGTGGCGTATTTTCGCGCGAACGCGGCGTTCTCTGATTCGGAACGGGTGCAGGTCTTCCGGGACATCCTCGACTGCCGCGAAGGACGGACCTCCACGATGGTCACCGTGGCGCAGGAGCCACGGGTCACCCGCGTCCTTCCGCGTGGAAACTGGCAGAACGAGAGCGGAGACGTGGTGGATCCGTCCCCTCCAAAATTTTTGGGCGGGATTCCGACTGCGGAGAGCCAGGGGCGAGGCACCCGCTTGGACTTGGCGCGCTGGATCGTTTCTCCCACCAACCCGCTTACCGCCAGGACCTTTGTCAATCGCCTGTGGAAGCAGTTTTTCGGCACCGGGCTGTCGAGTGCGGTGGAAGACTTGGGGCTGCAGGGAGAGTATCCGAGCCATCCGGAATTACTCGACTGGCTGGCCGTCGAATTCATGGAAAGCGGCTGGAATGTGAAATCCCTGGTCCGACTGATTGTCACCTCGCAAACCTATCAGCAGTCAGCCCGGGAACGCCCCGAGTTGCGCCCACTCGATCCGCAGAACCGGCTGCTGGCGCGGCAAAACGCCCGCCGGCTCGACGCCGAGTTCATTCGCGACCACGCGCTGTTCACCAGTGGACTGCTCCGGCCGGAGCTCGGAGGCCCAAGCGCTTTCCCGTATCAGCCGGAAGGATACTACGCCCAGCTCAACTTCCCCATTCGCGAGTACGTGGCCGACCACGATGACCGCCAGTATCGGCGAGGCTTATACACTCACCGACAGCGCACCTTCCTCCATCCCATGCTGGCCAATTTCGACGCCCCCTCCCGGGAGGAATGCACTCCGGCGCGAAACGTTTCCAACACACCGCAACAGGCGCTGACACTGCTCAACGACCCGAGCTTCGTGGAAGCCGCACGCGCGCTGGCGGAGCAACTGCAGGCGTATCCGCAAACGGAGAGGCTGAACCAGGCCTTCGAACGAGTCCTGACGCGACCGCCTTCCGACGCGGAACGTGCGTCACTCGAAAAATTCCACGCAGCGCAACTCGCCGCGTTTCGCGAGCGCCCCGACGATGCCCGAAAGTTCACCGCCATCGGCCTGCTTCCGGTCAAGGCGGAACACGATGCGGTCGAGCTGGCGGCATGGACGGCCGTGACCCGCGCGCTTTTCAATCTCAACGAGACGATCACGCGATACTGATCCCGCCATCATGATCGATCCACTTCATCACGTGCGTCAGCGACAGGTCGCATGGTCCCGGCGAACCTTTCTCGGACAATCGGCGCAGGCCATTGGGGCTCTAGCTCTGGGTTCACTCCTCAACCCGCGCCTTCTGGCAAGTGCGGGGACATCCCCTGACGGCAAATGGCGGGGCGTACTCCGGTCTCCACACTTTCTGCCACGCGCGAAACGCATCATCCAGTTATCGATGGCGGGCGGGCCGTCACATCTCGAGACCTTCGACCCCAAGCCGCGCCTCAACGCGCTGCACGGCCAACCCTTCCCGGAATCTTTCACGAAGGGCCAGCAACTCGCCCAGCTGCAGCATGAGCGCGATGGACTGCGGGCGCGCGGCTCCCCGTTCGCCTTCACCCGGTGCGGACTTTCCGGACAGATGATCTGCGACCTGCTCCCCCACACGCAGACCATTGCCGACGACATTTGCATCGTTCGCTCCATGCACACGGAGCAGATCAATCATGATCCGGCTCATGCGTTCATGAATGCCGGATCGATCACCAAGGGAAGACCGAGTTTCGGCTCGTGGACGCTATATGGACTCGGCGCAGAAGCGGATAATCTTCCCGGCTATATTGTCCTCATGTCGAACGGCCCGGGCAACGATCAGCCGATCTCGGCCCGCCAATGGTCGGCGGGTTTTCTGCCCAGTCAGTTTCAAGGGGTGCAGTTCCAAAGCAAGGGAACGCCCGTCCATTACCTCGGCAACCCTGACGGCATCTGCCAGAGCATGCAACGCCAGCTGATCGACGAGCTGGCCGTGCTGAATGGATTGTCCGCTGAGAAAACCCTCGACTCCGAAGTTCAAACCCGGATTGCCCAGTACGAACTCGCGTTTAAAATGCAGAGCAGCGTTCCGGAACTCGCCGATCTCAGCAAGGAGCCCCAGTCCACGCTCGATCTTTATGGGATCAAAAATCCCGGCGACGGATCGTTTGCGTCCAACTGTCTGCTCGCACGCCGGTTGGTCGAACGCGGCGTACGCTTTGTTCAGCTGTACCATCGCGGCTGGGACCACCACTCCAATATCGACGCCAATCTGCCCGCCGCCTGCAAACTGGTCGACCAGGCCTCGGCCGCACTGGTCAAGGATCTCAAGCGGCGCGGACTACTGGACGACACTCTCGTGATCTGGGGCGGTGAATTCGGCCGCACTCCCATGGGCCAGGGGAGCGGACGCGATCATCATATTAACGCGTTTTCCATCTGGATGGCGGGCGGTGGTATCCGGCCGGGCATTACTTGGGGTTCGACCGATGAACTCGGCTACCGCTACCTCGACGATGGCCAGCAGATGCACGTCCACGATCTGCATGCGACCTTGCTCGCGGCCTTCGGGATTGATCATGAGCGGCTGACTTATCGTTATCAGGGAAGGGATTTTCGGCTGACTGACGTTCACGGCAAAATCGCCCGCGGCATCCTCCGCTAGCAATCATCGCGAGCGCGCTGCCTCATGGGAACGGTCTGGAATCTCGTCGGTCGCCTTCACCCGGTTCTCGTTCACTTGCCCATCGGCACCCTGGTGCTCCTCGGCGCCCTCGAAGTCGCGGGACTGCTGTCGCCGAAATTAAAACTAAACCGGCCCATCCGCGGGGTGATTGTGATCAGCGCAGCGGCTTGTGCCCTGGCCACAACGTTGTGCGGATGGGTGCTTGCCCGCCAGGGCGATTACGATCCGACCCTCGTTTCGCGTCATCAGAACCTCGGACTCATTACTGCGGCCCTCTCGGTCGCGCTGGTCCTGCTCCATCGGCTGGCGTGGCGACGCACCTACGGAACAACGCTCGTCCTTGCCCTGATCGCACTCGGCGCCACTGGTCATATCGGCGGTTCGCTGACCCACGGGGAAAACTATCTCACCCTCGCCCGACCTGCGCCGGCGATGACACTTCCGACGGACCCGCAGGAGCTGGTTGTATACTCCCACCTGATCCACCCCATCATCGAGCAACGGTGTGTTTCCTGTCACGGCCCAGC
>CAYVDZ010000203.1:1533-3621 GCA_964450575.1 uncultured Opitutus sp. | reverse complement strand
CCGTTTTCCCGATTCACGCGAACCGGCGATGGACTGGAACAGCGTTCTCAAAATCGCTGCCACTCTCGAAGCCACGCTGGGAGTGATTATACGCCAATCGGCCACCGACCGACAAAGTCTGCAGATAAATGCGCGCCTCGCCAGTCCCGCTATCGGCGATACGCAACTGGCCGAACTCAGCGAAATCGCCTTAGCAATCGAATCCCTCGACCTCGGCGAAACCGCCATCACCGACACGGGGTTGACGCACCTAAAGACGATGCGGAACCTGCGTCGACTGCATCTCGACCGCACCCAGATTACGGATACGGGGCTTCAGCACTTGAGTGCATTATCCCGGCTGGAAGTGCTCAACCTGCATACAACCGCCGTGTCCGATGCGGGCATCGCGCATCTCGCCGGACTGCGGCGCCTGAAGGCACTGCACGTATGGCAAACCAACGTAACCCGGGAAGCCTCGAATCGGTTGGCTGAAAAACTGAATGATCATCGCAGCCTCCGCCGGTGGCGCGACCAAGCTTTCGAACTTAATAACAAAATTATGGACCACACCTTCGTGGCCGATCATGGCGAAACCATCGCCCCTTCGAACCTCGAGACGTGGGTTCCTCAGGTCCCGCCCGCCAAATGACCGTAAGCTGGGCAAGGGGTCAGCGCGGGGCCTCCCCGTGCCTGACAGGTCATAGACAGGAACGGTCGCGCCAACTACTCTCCCAAAATCCGCACGCGTCGGCGTGGCTGTCTCCGCGTTGTTAACAATAACAAGCCTAACCCAAAAAATCGCCGTACATCATTAATTGTCGACAAAATGCAATTGACCTAAGTGCAGAGCCCTCCACGATCAGCTGCGCCCGTCAGTTCCAACCCTGATCTCGATCAATCCCGGATCACAACGCTCCCCACAGCGTGATATAACCTATGAAAACCCCTAGTACCCGTTTCGTTCGGCGTCTCCTGGCGCCTGCCTGTCTGGCCTTCACGCCTTTTCTGCCCGCCCAAACCACTCCCACAAATCCCACCGCACCGGCAGGTGAAACCGTCGCTCTAGATCCTTTCACCGTGAGTGAGAACCAGAGCCGGGCGTACGGTTCTTCCAACCTCGCGTCTGCCACGCGTTTGAATACGCCGGCAGAAAATATTCCGCAGTCGATCAGCGTCATCAACGAAGCCCTCCTTCTCGACATTGGCGCTTTTTCCTACGAACAGGCCGTTCGCTATACACCGGGCGTAACCCAGCGTCAAAACGTGCAGAACGGCAGCGTCATCCGCGGCTTCATTGTCAGCAATCGCTACCGCAACGGTTTTCTCGTGCCTGGTTTTGAAACGGATTTGGTGAATCTAGACCGAATCGAAATTATAAAGGGTCCGTCAGCCTCGATCGCCGGCAGCTCCGAATCCGGCGGCTATGTTAATTTCATCACCAAGAAACCGCTCTTCAAGGAATCGCATACTGCGTCCGTGACAGTGGGCTCCCGCTCTTTTTTGCGCGGCACCTTTGATGCGACGGGGCCCATCGAGGGAACTTCGATGGCATATCGCTTGAATGCCGTGCATCTCACGGGGGACACGTGGCGCGACAATGAGAAGATACGCAAAACCGCCCTCTATCCGTCGTTCCTCTGGAGAATTTCCAAAAAAACCCAGCTTTCGGTCGAGCTGGAGTACTTCGACAGCTTGTCACCCAGCGGGTTCAGTACGCCGTATATTGCTCCGGTGAATACCGTGAATCAAACCGGCACGACCAGCACCTCCCAGGCCGTGGTGATTCCACCGGGCGTGACTCCGAAGTTTCAACTCGGTCGATGGGCTCCCATGTCGCTCAACAGCAGCGGTGATCCCGGGATGGGCCTTAAAGCCGAGAACTATTCCGCATTCGTCACGATCAGCCATCAATTCAATGATATCTTCGCCGTGCGTCAGGCGGTCTCCTACTTCGAAAGCAAAAGTGTGCTGCACCGCGGCGTCGTTGCCAACTTCTTTTCCTATACGCCCAATGGTGAAATCGAATACGCGCGCAACTCCACCCGCGCTCGCGGCGCATCGGAAACCATCCGAGCCCAGGGTGACGTCGTCGGCACGAAGAAGTGG
>CAYVDZ010000203.1:0-1433 GCA_964450575.1 uncultured Opitutus sp. | reverse complement strand
CGGCGCATCGGAAACCATCCGAGCCCAGGGTGACGTCGTCGGCACGAAGAAGTGGATGGATGGCAATTTAGGCGGCACCCTTCTCGTTGGCTATGAAATCGCTAATAACGATGGCCAGAATGACACGTCGACCGGCCAGATGGAACCGATCAATATCACTAGTCCAGTGTATGGCGCCCCGCTCCGTTCCCCCATGGTGCAGACGGTAAACAATTCCTCGAAGGGCGGCAGCCGGGGAATTTTTGCCAACGCCCAGATATCCGCTTTCCAGGAACGGGTAATCGTCACGGGCGGATTGCGCCGAGACTATGGCAAGGCGTCCTGGACTCGTAACAACTTCACCGGCGCCTTCACGAACCGGGTGCAGACCCCGACGGTCGAGAGCCCGCTCATCGGCATCACGGTCAAACCGCTCAAGTGGCTCGCCGCCTACGCGGTTTCAACCGAGGCCGGCGCCGCCAGCCGCCAGGTCGCCATCTTCCCCAATATTCCGCTGACAGATCCGCGGCAGATTCTGCGCACCGCCACACCGCTCACCACCAACGACGAGTTCGGTCTTAAACTCAGCCTGCTCGAGGGCGCGTTTGCGATCAGTGTGGCCCGTTATAAAATCGTCCAGGTCGACAATGTCCGAAACAACACCAGCAACGATATCATCAACGTTCCGGGTGGATCCCAGAATATTATCGAGAGCGGCAACACCGCCAAAGGCTGGGAACTCGAGTTCAGCGGCAGTGTCACGCGCACCTTCTCCCTCGTCGGCGGCTACGCTTACACCGAAACGCAGGCTCCCGGCTTCAAGGAAGACGGCCGCTCGCCCCGTGAAATCCGCGGAATGCCAAAACATAAATTCCAGGCGTTCGCCCGCTATGACATCACCGGCAATCGGGCCGCCGGCTTCTCCGTTCGTGCTGGCGTGGTTTACCAAACATCAGTCTGGGGCATCGCCGAAAACACCTATCGAGTCGCTGGTGCCACCCGCTGGGACGTTGGACTGAACTATCGTCGTAATGATTGGACCTACGCGCTCACCGTGGAAAACCTCTCGGACGTGATTTTCCCCCAGTCGACCATTGCACCCGGGAGCAATACAGTAGATGCACCTCGCAGTGTTTACCTGACGTCGACGTATAAGTTCTGATTCAATTTTCCCCCAAGGAAGACAAAGGTACCGCCAGGAGCCTGGCCTCCGCTCGCCGGAGGCTAGTGATTGGAGTTAAAGAGTCGGTTAACCAAAGATGAATCAATCTGAAGTGTCCCGAGCAGAGTCGATCGACCCGGAGGCGTTCCCGTTATACGTAATCCGATTCAGCCCACGTGGAGTCCAACATCTGACCCACGTGGGTTGCCTTCGCTCAAAATAACACCCTCCAGGTTCATCTTTTTCCGTGGATAGCAGACAACCAATTTTCGTTCATGAGTAACAACAAGGT